>NZ_JRJZ01000090.1:0-12853 GCF_000800875.1 Cetobacterium sp. ZWU0022 | reverse complement strand
TTAATTTGAAAAAAGTATCTTTCCTATTAAACTTTATTAGTTACTAGCTGAGTAGTTACGTTCAAATATAATTTTATAAGAAATAGAAAAAGAGACTGAAGATAAAATCCTCAGTCTCATTATTTTTACTTCTCTACTCTTGTGTATGGAATAAGAGCGATGTTTCTAGCTCTCTTAACAGCCTTAGCTATCTTTCTTTGTAACTTAGCGTTAGCTCCAGTTACTCTAGAAGGATTGATTCTACCTTTATCAGATACGAATCTCTTTAATAAATCAACATTTTTATAATCGATTTCTTCAGCTTTAACTCTTAATTTAGCTCTTCTTCTTCTGAATTCTGCCATTCTAATAACCTCCTTATTTGAGAATAAACGTTTTCTTTAGTCTAATTAGTCGTTCTTAACTACCATGTATCTCATAACTTCTTCAGTTATGTTAAGCTTTGACTCAACCTCAGTTAACTTAGTACCGTCCATCTCTAAAGTAGTTAGTACGTAGAATCCTGTTTTCTTCTTATCGATTGGATAAGCAAGCTTTCTCTCTCCCCACTTCTCAGATTTAAGAACAGTTGCTCCAGCTGTAGTTAAAATGTTGTTAACTTTAGCTATTACAGTTTCTCTTCCTTCCTCTAATATAGTTGGATTGATGATGAACATTAATTCATACTTTTTCATGTTATTACCTCCTCCCTATGGTTTTAGCCCAAAACACGTAATGATTCTGAGCAGGGTATTATTAATAGTATCATAATTTTTAAAGTTTTACAAGCTTTTTTTGATACTATTAATATTATCTGTTAGCTCTGATCCAAGGTGGAAGATCTAACTCATCTCTAACTTCTGCTGTTTCCTCTACCTTTGGAGCTTCAGCTTTTTTTTCTACATTTATAAATGATTCAGTTTTCTCTTGCTCGTCACCAAAACTATTAGCAATAATTGTAACTTGAATCTTATCTCCGTAAGTTTCATCTGCAGTGATACCAAACATGATATCTTCAGCAGTTTTTCCAGCTGCTTCTTTTACTATATTTGCAATTGCTTGTGCTTCCATAAGTCCTAAGTTTGAAGAACCTGCAATGTTTATTAAAACTTTGCTTGCTCCCATAATAGACTTCTCTAAAAGAGGTGATGATAAAGCTTTTTCAGTAGCTTTAGCAACTCTGTTTTCTCCCTCTCCCTCTCCAAATCCTAATACTGCTACTCCTGAATTTTGCATTGTAGCTTTAATATCTGCAAAGTCTAAGTTTATAAGACCTCTACCAATCATTAGATCAGCGATTCCTTTAATTCCTATTTTTAAGATATTGTTTGCTTCTTTAAAAGCATTTTGAAGAGTTATTGTTTTTTCTGGTAATTCAAATAATTTATCATTTGGTATGATTACTAATGAATCTACATGCTTTTCAAGATTTGATAATCCTAAGTCAGCATTATTTTTTCTTTTTCTACCTTCGAAAGAGAATGGTCTTGTAACTATACCGATAGTTAAAACACCCATCTCTTTTGCTATTTTAGCAATAACTGGAGCTGAACCTGTTCCAGTTCCTCCACCCATACCTGCTGTTATAAATAACATATCTGTTTCTTCTAATAAGTTTCTTAATTTTTCTACATCCTCTTCTGCTGCTTGCTTTCCTACTTCAGGATCTGCTCCAGCTCCAAGTCCTCTTGTTAATTTCTCTCCCAATTGAACTCTTATATCTGCTAAAGAGTTATTTAAATCTTGAGCATCAGTATTTGCTGCAATGTATTCTACACCTGTCACTCCAGCTGCAATCATATCATTTATAGCGTTTCCTCCAGCTCCTCCAGCCCCAATTACTTTTATCTTTACTTCACATTCGTTATTAAACATATTCATACAGCTCCTTATTATATAAAGTTAGAAATCCATTTTTTTATTTTGTTTAAAGCACCATCTGTAACTACTTCTTCCTCATACTCCTCTTCAAAGTCCTCTTGTCTAAAGACTGTCTCATTTATAGGAAGCTCCACAAAAGTTTCCTCTTGTTTTTCCTCTGTTACAACTTCTTTTTCTAAGGTTTCACCTATTATTTCATTTCTCTTTTTGAATTCTGTTTCTAGTTTTGTCAATAAAATACCTATTACTGTAGACATTGAAGGGTTTACATTTTCAAGTCCTCTTAGTGGGAAAGGATTAACTTTTCTAACTGCACACTCCATTTTGCTTCCAACCTTACTGAAAATCTCATCTATAGAGACAGCTCCACCAGTAAATGCCAGCCCTTTTCCTAAGTATCCATTAAATCCTGATTCTTCAATAGTTTTTGAGATAAAGTTTATTAGATCTCCTGTTCTTGCATCTATTATCTCTTTTATCTCATCCAATTTATATTCACCATTATAAGTTCTTATTAAACCATCAAATGATTGCTTACCTCTCAATCTCTCTAAAATCTCTTTTGCCTCTTTTTTAGGTATTTTTAGAAGATAACTCAAATCATTTACAAAGTGCATTCCACCTATTGATAAAGATTTTGTATAAATAATCTTATCATTCTTATAGATAGCTATATCTGTAACTCCTTCTCCTATATCGATTAAAGCTACTCCCATCTGTCTATCCTCTTGTTCTAATGTTGATTTTGCAGATGCTGAAGCATTTAAGAATATATCTTCGATCTCTAAGCCTGCTTTATTAACAACTTCTACTAGTGGATCTAAAGCTTCCTTTTTTATTGTTATTAGATGAACATCTCCTTGAATACTTTTACCAACTTGCCCTATTGGATTTTTTAATATCCCAGAACTATTTACTCTAACATTATAAGCTTCTTGTTCTATAACGATTTCGTCATCTTTCAGTATATTTTCCTTCACTAACTCCACTAAATTATTCATATCTTGAGCTGTAATCTCTTTTTCTTCAAACTCAATACATCCATGATCTGTTTTAGATAGGATTCTATCACTACTAATTCCTAAAGAAACAGCTTCAAAATCTCTTCCGTTTCTTTCCTTTAGCTCTTTCAACCCTTTAGCTATACTTGTAACTAACAATTCTGGGTCTTCAACCACAGATCTTTTTATTCCCTCGCTAGGTACTTCTAAATAATCTAATACTCTTAACTTTAATCCTTCTGTACTAAGTTCTCCTAAAATAAACTTTATCTTTCCATTTCCAATATCTAAAGCTAATTTTGTAATATTATCTTGCACCTTTCCCCTCCTTCTCTTTTACTACTATATCCTTAAATCTTATATCTATATAATCAATCTCTCTCGTTTTAACTATACTTTTATACAGACTCATCATTATTTCATACTTATTTTTAGAAACTTCTGTTCCTGTTTTTATTTTGGTTCCATCTCTTAAAATCACATACATTAAATTTTTATTTTCAACATAAATCTGAGAAACCTCGTCTTTCAAATCCAATTGCTTTAATTTCTGCATAATTTGTAAAAGGCTATTCTTTTCAGAACTCTCCTTAATCATAAGAATCGGCATACTTTTTTTAGGATACTCCTCTAGTCTTCCAAAAATTGTTCCATCTTCATCCATTGTATATATCTTAGATTTGTGCTGAATATAATAACTACTCTCTTTTTCAGTAATATCAATTGTTATTTCATTTAGATTTTGCTCCGATATACTTACTTTTTTAATTCTAACATCTTTCAGTAATTTTTTCTCTAAACCATCTAAATTTAAATCGTTGATATTTTTTCCTAAAATTTCATTCTTTATTTTTTCTAAATCTGATTCTAAACTTCTTGAAACCTCACTAATTTGAACTTTTGAAATATTAAAAAATTCTCTATTTTTGAAATCTTTTTCTATTTGAATTATAATGAAAGTTAGTGCCAATATTATAGCAATTTTAAGTATTTTTTTCAAGAATCTCTCCCTGTTATTTCTTATATTTTATGGTTAGCAGCTTTCAACTAGAATCCTTGTTAAATCATCAAATGAATATCCCTTTAGTGATGCTAATTTCGGAGCTAAACTTGTTTCTGTCATTCCAGGACAAGTATTAACTTCTAAGAAATATGTTTTTCCATCTTTTAGTATGAAATCACTTCTTGTAATTCCTTTTAATCCTAATTTTTCATGAATTTTTCTTGCTGCTTCCGCTGCTTCTTCATAAGCTTCTAAACTTATTTGTGCTGGGCATTCATACTCTGTTTTTCCAACTGTATATTTTGACTCATAATCATATAGTCCTGATTTTGGCTTTATTCTTACTACGCCTAATTTTTCTCCGTTTAAAACTCCCGCAGTTAATTCATCACCTTTTATAAATTCCTCTATTAAAGGTTCTTTATCCTTTAATTTTTCAAATGCCAATCTAGCCTCTTCCTCTGTGTTACAAATATATAAACCTACACTCGAACCTTCTTTAGCAGGTTTAATTACAACTGGATAACTATCTATTTCATCTACTGTGTAGTATGTTTTTGCCATTCTAATTCCTAAATCTTTAGCTATTATTTTAGTTAAAATCTTATTCATTGCTACAGCACTTCCAGTAACTCCAGAACCCGTATATTTCTTCCCTAACATATCTAGTATAGATTGAACTCTTCCATCCTCTCCATACTCTCCATGAAGAGCTAAATAAACTAAGTCATATTCATTATCTAAAAATGCTGACACTAAATTTTCGTGTGTTAAATCAATTTTATATGCATCATATCCTTGTCTTAATAAGCTATTTAATATTGCAGCTCCACTTCTTAAAGAAACTTCTCTTTCAGATGTAATTCCACCCATAACAACTGCTATCTTCATGTTATAATACTCCTCCTAGTCTCTTACAATTATTATTTCTTCTTCTAGTTGTATTCCTGTTTTTTCCTTTACACCAGATTTTACTTTTTCAATTATATTGATAATATCCATAAACTTAGCATTTCCTTTATTTACTATAAAGTTAGGATGGACCATCGATACTTGAGCATTTCCAACAATTTCACCTTGGAGTCCTGCTTCTATTATCAATCTTGCTGAAAAATATCCTTCTGGATTTTTAAATGTACTTCCTAAGTTCGGTTCATTCAACGGATGATTTTCGCTTCTCTTCACTTTATATCTGTCTACCACTTCAGCTAAATATCCTATATCAAATTTAAATGTTGCACTTACTACAACCCATTTCTTCTCTTTTATCTCTGTAACTCTATACGAAAACTTTAAATTTTCTTTAGAAATTTTTCTTATCTCTTTGTTTTCATCTATAATTTCAACTGAGATTATTTTATCAAATATCTCTGTCCCGTGAGCTCCACCATTCATAAATACTAATCCACCAACAGTTCCTGGAATTCCCGCTAAATTTTCTAATCCAGAATAATTTTTTTCTCCCATATAATCTATTAAATCTGAGAAATCTAACCCTGCGCCAACCTCAACGATTCCGTCACCTTTATCATCTATATAGTTTATATCTTTAAGAGATATGAATGTTGTCTCTAAAATCCCATCGTTTATCAATGTATTTGTTCCGTTTCCTAAAATAAAAATTTTATTTTTTTCTCTTAGAATCTCTACTAGCTCATCTCTATTTTCAACCTCAATAAACTCTTTCGCTACTCCTCCTATCTTCATGTTAGAGTGCTCTTTCATTACGTGATTTTTATGTAATTTCATTATCTAATTTCTCCCTATATTCTCTGCTATTGTATGAGCTAAGCTTGAGATATTTCCAGCACCCATAAATAAGAATGTCGCTGATTCTTTCTCACTTGCTACAATTTTTGCAATCTCTTCATTTTTCTCAACTATAGTGCAATGCTTATGCCCTATCTTTTCTTTTAACTTTTCTAATGTCACTCCGAATTCGTTATTTTCTCCTGCGCTGTATACAGGCATTAGTATAACTTCATCAACACCTTCAAAACTACCCTTAAACTCATTTAAAAGGAAGTTTACACGACTATATCTATGCGGTTGGAATATTGCTATTGTTTTATTTTTTTCAATAGTTTTAGCTCCTTGTATTGTTGCCTTTATCTCTGTTGGATGATGTGCATAATCATCTATTATTCTTATTTTGTCACTGTGCAATATATCGTATCTTCTTTTAGCACCTTTAAATTTTAATAATTTTTGAGCTATTCTCTCTTTTGAAATATCAAACTTTTTTGCTAGATATATAACTGGTAAAGCATTTTGTATGTTATGATTTCCTGGAATTGACAGTTCAAACTCACCAAATTCTTCACCATCTATTATCACTTTAAATTTTGTTTTAAAATTTTCAACTCTTATATCTGTAGCTATTATATCTGATTTTTCATTATTTATACTATATGTTTTTATATTTTTTCTACCTTTAGCTAATTCTAAAGCTTCTGGGCAATCTCCACAAACTAGAATCTCTCCCTTTGTTTGTTCCATAAATTGCACAAAAGATTTTTTTATATTCTCTAAACACCCATGATTTTCTAAGTGATCCGCTTCTATGTTAGTTATTATCGATGTTTCAGGTGTTAAATATAAAAATGAGTTATCACTTTCATCAGCTTCTGCTATAAAGATATCTGTTTTTCCACATCTAGAATTCGATCCAATTTCTGGTAAAATTCCTCCTACTACTATAGTTGGGTCTATATCTAAAAGTAACGATCCTAACATAGAACTCGTTGTAGTTTTCCCATGAGTTCCAGCTACTGCTATTCCTTTTTCTTTATTCATTAAAATAGATAATAACTCTCCTCTTTTAATTATCTTTATCCCTAGCTCTTTCGCTTTTTTTATCTCTGGGTTTTCTGATTTTATTGCACTTGAAGCCACAACTAAATTAGATCCCACTACATTTTCTCCTAGGTGTTCTCCAAAAACTTTTATACCTAAACTCTCTAGCTCCTCTGTTACATAGTTTCTAGAAAGATCTGCTCCCGCTACGTCATATCCTTTTATTTTCATTATTTTGGCTAAACCACTCATTCCAATTCCATTTATTCCAATAAAGTATATCTTCTCCATCTAACTCCTCCATATATCTAAGCATTCAACGATTTTTTCTGCTGCATTACTCTTTTTTAAATTTTTTGCTTTTCTACTCATCTTATTTAACTCTTCATCGTTTTTTATAAGCTCTAAAGCTTTTTCAATAGCTTCATCAGCCTTGCTATCACTATAAAGAAGAGCTGCCTCATTTTCAGAAAGAATTTTAGCATTTTGATATTGACCTACTTTAATCGAATTATAAGGTATCAATATCGACGGTTTCTCTAATTGAACTATTTCAGATACTGTTAATGCTCCAGCTCTACAAACTACTAAATCTGCTGCTGCCATAATATTTATCATATTATTAAAGTAAGGTTTTATTATATCACTTACCTTTACCTGTTGATCTTCTAGCTTTTCATTTATCTCATTAAAGTTCTTATCTCCAGTAGCCCAATAAATTCTAATACTTTTATCTTTATAAATATCTTTTAGATTTTTTATCACTGCTTCATTTAGAGATTTCGCTCCTAAGCTTCCTCCTGTTATAAGTAAAACTTTCTCATCTTTACCTATTTTTAATCTTTCTCTTTCTGTATCTTTATCCATAGCATAGATATCTTCTCTCAATGGATTCCCTGTTACTAAAAATTTATGTTGATCTTTCACAGAGATATCTTCGTAAGTTGTATCAAATGCTAAAAAACAAGTTTTAGCTATTTTATAAAATATTTTATTTGCTAATCCTAAATCTGCATTTTGTTCTTGTAAATATATTTTTTTTCCCAAAATTAGACCTGCTAGTAAAACTGGAATCGAAATGTAATTCCCAAAACCTATTATGATTTCAGGATTTTCTTTTTTTACAATTTTAAAAGCTTGTGCAAAAGCCTTTATATTTAAGTGTATTTTCTTAAAATTTTGAAAAGGGTATATATCAATTCCTAAAAATCTAAACCCCTCCTCTGGAACCAAATCTTTTTCCATTCTTGTCGAACTTCCTACAAATAAAACTTCCATTCCTCTATCTAAAAGCTTTTTTCCTACGGCTAAAGCAGGATATATATGTCCTCCTGTTCCACCTGTTGTTATTATTATTTTTTTTGCCATAAATTTCTCCTAACTAAAATAACTTTTTGTTAACTCTTTGAAAACTCTTCCTCTTTCTTCAAAGTTTTTAAACTGATCAAAACTCGATGTTGCTGGTGAAAATAGCACCACTGTTTCTTCATCTTTTTTCAATCTATTTTTTAAAACTTTCAAAGCATTATCTAAAGTTTTTAGATTAAATATTTTTTCTTCTGGATAATCTATTTTTTTCAAACCTTCTTCAAGTTTATCTGAAATATCTCCAATTAAATATACCTCTTTTACTCTATTTTTTATCAACATTTCTAAAGGTGTTAAATCTAACTCTTTATCATATCCACCACAAATTAAAATTGGATTCTGGAAAGCTTCTACTGCAAACTTTGTTGAATCTATATTAGTTCCCTTTGAGTCATTTATAAATTCAACTTTTCCATAACTAAAGAAGTTTTCCATTCTATGTTCTAATGTTTTTGTTGAATATAAAAACTCTCTTATAATCTCTGTTGAAATCCCTAATATTTTCCCTACACAAACTATAAATAGCATGTTTTCTAAATTATGTTTTCCTTTTAGTGCAACTAGTTTTTCGTCTAATATTTTTTCATCTTGATAAACTACCCATCCGTCTTCGACATAAGTCTCTTCATTTAGTTCACTTTTAATTAACCCTACAAATTTTTTCTTGCCTGATATCTTATCTAATCTTTTCAGTGTTTCTACACATAAAGTATTTACTATAAAACAGTCGTTTTCCTTTTGATTTTTTCCTATATTAAACTTTGTGTCATAATAATGATCTAAATCTCTGTATCTAGATAGATGATCTGGTGCTAAGTTAACTATTAAGGCTATATCTGCTTTAAACTCTTTAATATTTTCTAATTGATAAGAACTAGCTTCTAAAACATAAAAATCTAATTCTGGATTTTTACTTATTGTTTCACTAAAAGAAAATCCTATATTTCCACATACTTTACTTTTAAAACCTGCTTTTTCTAAAAGTTCTGAAATTTTAGAAGTAACTGTTGTCTTTCCGTTTGTTCCTGTTATTGCTATTATTTTTCCAGAAATATTATTCTCTATTTTATATCTATATCCCAACTCTATATCATCTATTACTTCTATTTTTAAGTGAAGTGCTTTTTTTATTAAATCTGTATAAGGCACTCCTGGACTTTTTACAAAAATACTTATCTCTTCATTATCTAATATTTCCATTCCTTTTTCTGAGGGTATAGATATTTTATCATCAATCAAATATACCTGATATCCCATTCTCTCTAAAGTATCTTTCGAGCCTTTTCCACTTACTCCAGCCCCAAAAACTATAGCTTTTTTCATATTATAAAGCCTCCTTATTTTTAAACGACAAAAACCACAGTGATTTTCACTGTGGTCTTATTATAGTATTCCTCTTAATCTCACTATTCCTAAAGCTAGCATTCCTAAGAATAACGCAGCAATCCAAAACCTCATCGTCACCTTCGTCTCTGGCAATCCTGCTAATTCAAAGTGATGATGAATTGGAGCCATTTTGAAAACTCTTTTTCCCCTCATTTTGAAAGAACCTACCTGAAGAATAACTGATACTGCTTCTAAAACAAATACTCCACCTATCACTGGTAAAAGTAACTCTTGTTTTAATAATATTGCTACAACTCCTAATATCCCTCCTAAAGTAAGAGATCCTGTATCTCCCATGAATATTTGAGCAGGATAGAAATTGTACCATAAGAATCCTAATCCAGCTCCTATTAAAGCTGATAAAAATACTGAGAGCTCACCTATTCCTGCGATATAGTGTAAATTAAGGTGATTACTTAACTCTATATGACCTGTGAAATACGCTATTATTCCTAATATTGTTGCTCCTATAATTACCGGCATAATTGCTAGTCCATCTAATCCATCTGTTATATTCACTGCATTTGAAGTTCCCATTAAAACTAGAGCTATGAATATCAGCATTAAAGTGCCACCTAAATACAGATTACTATTTGAAATCATTGGGTTAACAATAGATAAATCTAAAACCTTATTTCCCGTTAGACCAAACTCCTTTATGAAGTACCATGTTAATATTGCAATAAAACATTGCCCCATTAATTTTTTCTTTCCAGAAAGCCCTTTTTTATTTACCGTAAATTTTTTATAATCATCTATAAAACCTATACTACTAAATAGAATTGTTATTATAAACATCAGTATTAAAAATTTATTAAATAAATCTCCTATTAAAACTGAAGTTAACAACGTTCCAAATATTATTAAGATTCCACCCATTGTTGGAGTTCCTTTTTTTGAAAAATGACTTACTGGTCCCTCTTCTCTTATTGATTCACCAAACTTCTTTATTTTTAAATACTGTATAAACGGCTTTCCTGTTATTAAAACAACCAAAAACGCCAATATAAACCCTAAAAAACTTCTTAAATATATAGATTTAAGCCCCTCCAAAACTGGAAAATATTCGGCCAATAAATATAGCATCCCTCTTACTCCTTTGATATAATTATTTCTTCTAGTTTCATTCCTCTAGAACCTTTCAACAAAACCCCTACGTTTTCTATCTGTTGAATAGCATTCTTTATCTCATTTTTACTATCGAAAGACTCTATAGCTTCATTTTTTAAGATTTCAGATGCCTTTTTCATTCTTTCTCCGTAAATAAAAATTCTATAAAAATTATGTTTTAAAGCCTCTGACAATACCTCTATATGATACTCAATCTCTTTTTCTCCCAGTTCAAGAGCATCTGCTAATACGACAACCTTCTGTTTATTTAAAGGCAATGATGAGAATGCCTGTAGTGCCATTTTCATTGAAACCGGACTAGCATTATACGCATCATTTATATATAAAACTCCATCTTTTATTATTTTTTCAAATCTCATTCCTGTGATTTCTATGCATTCTAACGCCTCTTTTATTTCTGTATAGCTCATATTAAACATTTTACCTAATGCTATTCCAAACGATGCGTTAATAACATTGTATAATCCATTTAAAGGTAGAAAATATTTCTCTTCATTTAGAGTAAATATCATTCCCTCATACAAATCTTTTGTTTCGTTTATAATGTAGTTATTATTTTTATCAAACCCTACTTTTATCCCCTCTACAGTTTTAAAATAAGGGTCATCTCCATAAAGTAGTGTTCTTTTTGTATCAACATATTTTAAAAGCTCTGTTTTTGCTTTAAATACATTATCTCTATTCTTTAAAAACTCTAAGTGAGAATCTCCTATATTAGTTATCACTGCATAATCAGGTTGAGCTATTTTCGAAAGTAAATCTATCTCTCCTAAATCACTCATTCCCATTTCTAAAACAGCTATTTCATCTTCACTACTCAATTGTAAAATCGTATATGGTAGTCCTATATGATTATTATGATTTCCTAAAGTTTTCTTTACTCTATATTTTTTTTTCAAAATACCGTGGATCAAATCTTTAGTTGTTGTTTTTCCTTCACTACCTGTTATTGCTATAACTTTTAGATTCAATTTTTTTCTATATAATTTAGCTAATTCTTGTAAAGTTTGTATACTATTTTCAACTTTTATAACATTTGAATATTTTAACTCTTCTATTTCTCTGTCACAAATAACTAATTCAGCTCCATTTTTTAAAGCTTCACTAACATAGTTATTGCCATTATTTATTGCAATAAATAACGATCCTTTCGTCACTTTTTTACTATCCATTTGGACATCTGTTATAAATCTATTATCTATTAGTTTAGAATTCAATTTTTGAAAATAATTTATTAGAACTTCTGTAAACACTTTCACTTTTACATCCCCTTTTTTAATTTTCATTCTAATATTTTACCATTTTTTTAGTACTCTTTTCAATTTTTTTTTAACTTATCCCTAAAACTTTTAACCCTTTATGAATACACTCTATTTCTACTGGTAATTTTGGACCTGTCTCTCCATCTATATCAGTCGAATAGTTTTCTACACCTACAATTTTTAATGATTTCGTTTTAAAATACTTTACAGAATGAATATCTTTTTCTAGATGAGTTTTTGTAGCTAGTGCTGCACTTATCTCTGGAACATCAATCATAAAATCTGGCTTCAAAACTAAAATGTCAAAATAACCGTCATCTAACTTCGCGTTATATGCTAATTCAAAATTACCTGCGCTTTTACCATTAAAAATTAAAATAGATACAATATCTGTTATCGCTGTATATTCATTACTTTCTAATATAACTTTCAATCTCTTTATTTTTGTCATCTCTTTTATTCCGTTCAATACATAAGCTAACTTTCCCATTGTTTTTATCATTGCTCTATCTGTAGTTTGTGAAATTGTTGAAAAAACACCTATACTTGCTATATTTATAAAATACTTTTCATTTATTCTTCCTAAATCTATATCTTTCGGCTGACTAGTTAAAATCTTTTTACAAGCCTTTTCAATATCTTTTGGCATTCCAATTACATTTGCAAAATCATTTGCGGTCCCTGTTGGAAGAATTGCAATTGGAATCTCTATGTTGTTTCTTTTCAAGATATTTACAAAGCTATTAATTGTCCCATCTCCACCAGATATTAAAAAATGGTCATAACTTTCTATCTCTTCTAAAATACTCTCCCTTTTGCAACCTTTAGATATTCTAAAAATATCTACCACGTATCCAAATTCTTGATATATTGCAAAAATTTTATCCAATTCTTTTAATATTTTTCCTCCACCAGATACAGGATTATATATTAATTTTACTTTTTTTTGCTTCAACATATGGCTTGGCCTCCAATTTTTGGGTATAAAAAAAAGATTGGCAACTTCCTATCCTCCCAGGGGGCTGCCCCCCAAGTACTTTCAGCGT
>NZ_JRJZ01000129.1:0-16741 GCF_000800875.1 Cetobacterium sp. ZWU0022 | reverse complement strand
AAATCTTTATCCCTTTTTAAGGAATTGGACCTATTTTTCATCTTTAGTTAACAGATTCTACTCTGTTTTAGCTAAAGTAAATGCTGATAACGATAAAAAAGTTAATAATAAAGTTTTTGACATTTTTGTCCTCCCGATTTTTTTAGTATCTACCCCAAAAGAAAAGGCATACCAAAAAATGGTATGCCTTTGAGAACTTAATTAAAATCTTAATAAGCGTATTGTTATGGCAGCGTCACAATACTTAATTCACAGGATCACAAGATCATAGCCCTCGGCCTTAGGCTCCCTTTGTGGAAGTGAACTAACCTCTCTTCTATTGTTAGCAGGAGTATACTATAAAAAGAATTTTTCTGCAACCATTTTTTTGAATTTTTTTATTTTTTAAAGGATAATTTGAAAATATAGTGTAATATTATTCATAGCAACTTTATTGAAAATATTAGGAGGAAAATATGAAAATAACTATAATTTTAGATTTTATATGCCCATATTGTTTTGTAGGAGAAAAGATTCTTGAAAAAGCACTTAAAGAAAAAAATATTACTCCTGAATTTAAATTTTTACCGTATGAACTTTCTCCAGAACCAAAACCACAAGCTGTTGTGAACGAGGCTGGAAAAATATATTTTCAGAAAAATATTGTCGAGTGGGCAGAGTCTGAAAATATTTTAATTAATTTCCCAACTGTAAATCCTAAACCTCGAACAGCTCTAGCTTTCGAAGGTTTATACACTGCTGAAAAATATAATAAAGGAATTGAGTATATCCGTGAAGTTTTAGATGCATATTGGCTTCATAATAGAGATATTGGAAATATTAATGTGCTAACAGATGTTGCTAAAAATTTAGGTATTCCTGAAAACGAGTTTTCTGAATCATTAAGCTCTGGAGAATTTAAAGAGCAACACTATAAATTAAATTTAGAGGTTTCAGATTATGATTTTGATGTAGTTCCTACATTTTATATAGATAAGGTTCAACTAAAAAATTTCCCTAGAAGAATTGAAAAGTGGTTAGAAATTTTAAATTAATTAAGATAAGAAAAAATGAGAGGGTTTCCTCTCATTTTTTTATTAATACATTCTATATCCCATAGATGTCAATTTTTCTTTTACTTTTTCTTGATGCTCTTTATCAAAGCACTCTAAAACAAAACTTGCCTCTTGAGAAGTAATTCCTAAGTTTGGACTATACATTGTTTGATTAACACTTAAAATATTTGCGTTCATTTCACAAATTGCAGCAACTACTTTAGCCATCTCTCCCACTTTATCAGATAATTCTACTGAGAACGCAAATCTTCTTCCTTCTAGAATTAATGCTTTATTCAATACTCTTTCAACTAGATTAATATCTATATTTCCACCTGATATAACTGCACAAACTTTTTTATTTTCAACCTTTATTTTTCCTGCTAAAATTGCAGCTACTGTTGTAGCTCCTGCACCTTCAGCAACAACTTTACTTTTTTCCATAAGGAATAAAATTGCCTTAGCTATTTCATCTTCTGTTACCGTTACAATTTCATCAACGCACTCTTGAACCACTTTAAATGGCTCACATCCTGCTTTTCTAACTGCTATTCCATCAGCTATTGTTGGTTTTGTTGTAATCTCACATACCTCTTTCATAGCTACAGCTTCCATCATTGATGCTGCATTTGCAGCTTCTATTCCTATAACTTTTGCTTCTGGTCTTAATGATTTTATAGCTTTAGCTATTCCACCAATAATTCCTCCTCCACCGATTGGTACTAAAACAACATCTACATCTGGAATATCCTCTAATATTTCTAAACCTATTGTTCCTTGCCCTGCCATTACAAATTTATCATCAAAAGGGTGTAAAAAAGTGGCACCTGTTTCTTTTTGAATCTCACAAGCTTTTCTATAAGCATCATCATAAACTTCACCTTCTAAAACTACTTCAGCTCCATAAGATTTAGTCGCTGCAATTTTTGCTAAAGGTGCTGTTGCCGGCATAACTATTGTTGCTTTTATTCCTTGTGCCGCTGCTCCTAGTGCAACTCCTTGTGCATGATTTCCTGCCGATGAAGCTATTACTCCAGCAGCTCTTTCTTCAGCTGAAAGGCTAGCTATTTTATTTAAGGCTCCTCTTAATTTAAAAGATCCTGTTTTTTGTAAATTTTCTAATTTAAAGAATACAGAATTCCCTGTTAAATCCTTTAATGTCGGACACTCTACTACAGGTGTTCTTTTTAATGAATCCTTTATAGTTTCATTAGCTTTTAATATATCTTCTAAGGTAAAATTGCAATCCACGGTTTAACCCCTCCAAAAATTCATTATTATACAACTTTTAATAAGTTTATTATATATTTTTAGGACAAGTTTTTCAAGCTTTTTTTTAGTTTTTTTGATTTTTAGTGATCTTATATATTGTAAACAGTAACATTCCCGCACTAATAAACTGAATTGGTGACAACATCTTTTTATTAAATATATAATCAAAAACTATTGACGAAACAGGAAAACATAACTCACACATTGTTGCTATATTTGCTCTTATGTGTCTAAGCCCTAAGTAGTATAGCAATACTGCTCCACTACCTGTTGTTAAACCAATAATCACAAATATCAGCCATTGGTCTGGAGTTGTTTTCAAGAACCATCCCATATTTCCGTTAAATAGTACTATCAATCCTGTAATTATTGATGTAAAAAGATATCTTGTATATAAAGCCGTTCTAAATGACGAGTTTGCCAATATCTTTTTTCCAAATACTGTTGAACTTCCAAAAGAAAATGCAGCTAACATAGCATACAAACTTGCTACTCCAACTTTATCCCCGGCTTCAAAGTGAGGAAGCGTAAATTGGAAAGTTAGGAAGTATCCACTTATTAGTGCCGCTAAAGCCCAGAATATAAAATTCTTCCCTACTTTTTCTCCTAATAAAATTCTTGCTAAAATAATTGCAAATACCGGCTGTAATTTTTGTAGCAATGTTACTACTGTTAAATGATTAAAGTTTACTAAAAATAGAGCTTTTACTATTGATAACGTACCTAAAGCTCCTCCAAATAGTGCTATTAAGAAATAGAAAAACAGATCCTCTTTTCCTAATTTCTTTATATTCGCTATCTCCGTTTTTCCGAACAATAAACTCATTCCTAATAATGGAAGTAGATGCAGTACAAATACCACATAAGCTACATCCAGTTTAAATAATCTGGGTGTTAAAACTATACCATCAAATCCCCACATAGTTGCAGCTAAACAAACTAATCCTGCACCTAAATATTGTTTTTTTATGTTAAACACTTTGCCCTCCTAGAAAAATAAAGTTGTTTGATTTGTTTCACTTAAAGCTTCTATACAATTCAACTCTTTTAATTTATCTACTGTTGTTTGAGATGTTTTTGTTCTTCTCTTCAAATCTTCATAAGAGATGAATCTTCCCAACTCTCTTTCTCTAATAATATTCTCCATAACAGAAGCACCTAGTCCATTTAAAGCCATCAACGGAACTCTTATTTTACCATCTTCTATTGTGAATCTATATCCATGCGATTTATATACATCTAGATTTAAAAATTCAAATCCTCTTGCGTGCATCTCTACTATTATTTCACACACTGCTAGTTGAGCCTTTTTCTTTACATCCAATTTAGGCTCTTTATTTAACTCTTGTATTCTTTCTCTTACACTCGCTAAATCTTTCATCAACTCAAAGTCAAAGTCCTCTACTTTTCTACTTAAATATGCCGCATAAAATGCTAAAGGATAATGAACTTTGAAATATGCTATTCTCATTGCCATCATAACATAAGCAACCGCATGTCCTTTAGGGAACATATACTTTATTCTTCTACAAGATTCTATATACCATTCAGGAACTCCATGCTCTTTCATTAAATCAGAATACTCTTTCCATTGATTTACATTTTTACTTGGCTGTCCTTTTCTTACAAATTCCATTATCTTAAATGCCGTACCTTTTTCAAGCCCCTGATCTATTAAGAAGTTCATAATATCGTCTCTAACTGATATAATCTGTGAAAGTGTTGCCTTTCCTTCTCTTACAAATTCTTGGGCGTTATTTAGCCATACATCTGTTCCGTGTGAAAGACCCGATATTCTTACAAGTTCTGCAAATGTTGTTGGCATTGTATCTACAAGCATCTGTCTTACAAATCCTGTTCCAAACTCTGGAACACCATAAGTTCCAACAACTGATCCAATCTCTTCTTTGGTTACACCTAATGATTCCGTTCCAGAGAAAATCTTTATAGTTTCTGGATCCGCTAAAGGAATATCATAAACATTTACTCCAGTATATTCTTGAAGCATTTTTATTGTTGTAGGATCATCATGCCCAAGTATATCTAATTTTACTAGCTGCTCATCCATTACATGATAATCATAATGTGTTGTTGTAGAGTCACTCGATTGATCGTTTGCAGGTCTTTGAACTGGACAAAACTCATATATAGAATTCCCTTGAGGTACAACTATCATACCACCTGGATGCTGCCCTGTTGTTTTCTTTGCACCTTCACACTTTTGAGCCATTCTCATAACTTCAGCTCTACCTGAAATGATACTGTGATCTTCAAAGAATTTTCTAACATATCCTTCAGCATTTTTCTCTGCTAAAGTTGATATTGTTCCTGCTTTAAATACATTACTTTTTCCAAATAACTCTTCACAATATCTATGAATTTCAGATTGATACTCTCCTGAGAAGTTAAGATCTATATCTGGAACTTTATCTCCATCAAACCCCATGAAAACTTCAAACGGAATTGAATGTCCATCCTTTTTTAATCTTTGACCACACTTTGGACAATCTTTATCTGGTAAATCGACTCCAGCTCCTTCTCTTTCAATAAACTCTGAATGTTTACACTCAGGATTTGTACATAAATAATGTGGATATAATGCATTAACCTCTGTTATTTCCATCATATATGCGACTATCGAAGACCCAACTGAACCTCTCGAACCAACTAGATACCCATTGTCTAAAGATTTTTTTACTAACTTTTGTGCTGATAAATATAGTACTGAGAATCCGTTTCCTATGATTGCTTTTAACTCTCTTTCAATTCTTGCCTCAACATTTTCAGGTAAAGGATTTCCATAAAGTTCGTAAGCTTTAGTATAGGTCATGTCTCTTACAATATTTTCAGCGTTATCTATTTTAGGCGGATAGAATCCACTTGGAATTGGTTGAACCTTATCAATTTTATTATTGATATCATTTGTTGCGTCAATAACAATCTCTCTTGCGATATCATCACCTAAGTAACTAAATTCTTCTAAAAGTTCACCCGTCGTTCTAAAGTAGAATCCATTATCAACTCTATATTGATTTTCCCTAAATACACTTCCACTTCCATAAAGAAGAATAGATCTTATTTTATGATCCTCTTTCTCTAGATAGTGTACGTTTGAGGAAGCAGTTACTATTTTTCCATTTTCTTTAGCTAAATCATACATATACCTATTCATTTTTTCTACATCTTTAAACGAAGCTATAGCCCCTGTATCATCACTATCTAAAAATTCTGAAAATGTAACTCTTGGTTGTAATTCAACATAATCGTAAAACTGTAAACATTTTTTTACTTTTTCCAAATCATTTCTAAAGTACGCTTCTGAAAGTTCACCATTATTTGCAAAATGAACTGATGTCGGTGCTCCTAGTATAAGTCCCTCTCTATTTTCACTTAATACAGTTTTTAAAATTCTCGGTTTTTTATTTCCAAAGTAATCAATATGAGCTTCTGAAATTAATTTATAAAGATTTTTCAATCCAACTAAATCTTTTACTAAAACCATTACATTTCTAATATCCTGCTTTCTAAAGTTTAGTGGGAAAGCTCCTGTCATATTCAGTTGATTTGTTACTCCAACCTCTAAATATCTCTCTAAGAATATTGCAAACATAGCTGCTGTAGCTTGAGAGTCATCAACAGCTCTGTGGTGATTCTCTAGTGCTACTTTTAAGAATTTTGTCATAGGTTTTAGTCCATATCCTTTTTGATTAGGATATAGATCTCTCGCCATTTGTAGTGTATCTATAACTGCTGGATTGTAATCTATATCTAGATACCTTTTTATATCTCTTTTCAAGAATCCCATATCGAAAGGTGCGTTATGAGCCACTAAAGTTGCATCTCCTAAAAACTCCATAAATTTAGGTAATACCTCTTCTATTGAAGGCATTCCTGCTACTAAAGCGTCATCTATTCCTGTTATTTCCTGAATTTTTTTTGGAATAGGTTTCCCCGGATTTATAAGCTGAGAATATCTATCTACAATTCTTCTACCTTGAAGTTTAACTGCTCCAATCTCTATTATTTCATTTTTATGTGAATTAAGACCTAAAGTCTCTAAGTCAAACACTACATATGTCTCTTCATCAATCAAAACATCTTTTGCATTTTGCACCATCGGTTGAGTATCATCAACCATATACATCTCACAACCAAAGATTATTTTTATATCTTTACCTTTTGCAGCTTTATACGCAAACGGGAAAGCATGAACAACACCATAATCAGTTATCGCAACAGCTTTATGCCCATAGTTTAACGCTCTTCCTACAATTCCTTTTACATCTTCTACTCCACACATTTCACTCATTTTAGTGTGTGTATGTAACTCTACCATTTTCTCTTCAGATAAATCTTGTTTTTTAGACTTCTCTTTTTCTAATTTATTTAAAATATTAACTAATATTATTTCCTCATTATTTTCAAAAGTATCTATCTGTTTTTTTCCACTAATTTTTACAAAATCTCCAACTTTAACATCAAAATCCTCTGGACTATTCAAGAAAATTTTTGCAGTTATTGAATCTTCACCATCAGTAATTCTTAATACTTGAAGAATCTTTCCAGTTCTTAACTCTCTTCCTTCAGTAGCAAACAGCTCACCTTCTACAACTGCAATTTCATTCTCTATAAGTTCTTTAAACTCTGATAATGGCATACTTGGACTTTTTATATCTTTCTTTTTACTGAATCCACCTCTTCCTGTTGGAACTGCCGATTTTATCTCAACTGGTGGAGCAGCAACTTTTGCAACTGTTTCTTTTTCCTCTTCTTTTTCACTTAACGTTATTATCTGATTCTCAATTTCACTCTCAATATTTTTTATCTCTGAGTTGAAATCTCCCGAAACAAAGTTAACTTTAAATCCTTTTATTCCATAGTTCTCTAAAAGTGTTTGCAACTTTACATCTAAATTTGAACTATAAAGTGTTTCTACTGCCATTTCATTTTTCAACTCTATATCAACATTATTTTCTCTTATAGAGACTCTATAAAGATATAAAAATGATTTTGAAATAGCATTTGTTTTTTTCAATTTTTCGATAACTCTCTCTACAATCTCTAAAAAACTCTCTTTGCTTATCTCCTTAGACATATACTCTATTTTAAAATCTATATCTAATTCACTTCCAAACTTCTTTTTTAAATTTTCATAAGCCTTATCTAATCCTTTTAAATCTTGCGGAGTAGAAACCACACATATAAGATCCATCTTTTTATTTCTCTCGCTGAACACTATCTCTGTGATTTCGATATTTTCAATCCCCATCTCTTTAAAAATATTTCTTTGAGGTCTTATTCTAATTTCTCTTCTCAATTAGTTTTCACCTAATAATCTATCTAAGATGATTGAAACCGCCGATCTAACTGATAGATGGTTATAGTCTGCCGCCCCTCTAATTGGTTCTAAAATGTAATCTGACATATTCATAACCTCATCAATCAATCCCCATCCTGTTCCGAATAGAATTAAATATGGTTGATCATCATTTATCATTTTCTCAGATAAATTTTTATAGCTTATTGAGTTTGGGAATGTTTTTGCTGATGTCGTTATTATTAAAGGTTTCTTTCCTTCTCTTGCTTCTATTTCAGCGATACTTCTCTCTATAGATTCATAAACTCTCGTTCTTCCAAAAGCTTCCTCTCTATCTCTGTTATATCCTGTTCCGAAACCATCTTGCCAGTAACCTATAATTCTTTCAGTTAATTGCTTTTGTGCATCTACAGATACTATTATATGATATTGATTAACATCATAAGTTCTACAAGTTCTTGATATATCGTGTATATCAAAGTTTGTTACTGATGTACATACTACGTCCCCTCTTTTATTGTATACAGGTGAGTGAACTAGTCCTAAATATATTGCTTTTCTCATTTTTTTACCTACCCTATTCTCTCTAATTTTTTATACATCTCTATTTTATCTAAGTAAACCTGATTTGCATATTGTAAATAGTCTACATTTTTATCAGAAAGTTTTTTGATAGCTTTAGCTGGAGATCCTACAATTAAATCCCCCTCCTCTGCTATCAACTTATCCGTTACTAAGCTTCCAGCTCCAACAATACAGTTTTTAGGAATCTTCGCTCCATTTAACAAAATTGATCCCATTCCAACAATAACATTATCACCTATTTCACAACCATGAATTACACAGTTATGACCTACTGTTACATTATCACCTATAACTACTGGGAACGGAGTATCTCCATGAACCGTAGTATTGTCTTGAATGTTTGAATTGTCTCCAACTGATATCTTACTCATATCAGCTCTTAAAACTGCTGAAAACCAGATGCTAACATTTTTTCCAGTTTCAACATCTCCAATTATTGTAGCATTTTCAACTATAAGATTATTCTCACCAATTTTTGGAACTAAATTTCCTAATTTATATATCATTTGCTCCACTTCCTTTTATCTCTTTTAAAAGTTTTTTTTCTAACTTTGAGAATTCACGGTCTTTCAATAACTCAGGTCTTCTTTCTAGAGTTCTTTTTAAACTTTGTTTTAATCTCCATTCATCTATATTTTTATGATGACCTGACATAAGAACATCTGGCACCTTTAATCCCTCATATTCAGCTGGTCTTGTATAGTGTGGATAATCTAAAAGTCCATTATAAAAAGAATCATTTTCATAAGACTCTTTTTTTATAACTCCAGGAATCAATCTTATTATTGAATCTGATATTACCATTGCAGGTAACTCTCCACCAGTCAAAACGAAATCTCCTAACGAAATCTCTAAATCAACTTTGCTATCAATAACTCTTTCATCTATTCCTTCGTAGTGACCTGCTATTATTGTTATCTCCTCTTCTTGAGCTAAATCACAAGCTAACTTCTGATTTAATCTAACTCCTTGAGGAGAAGTGTAAATTACCTTTCCACCATTTTGCTCTAAGGCTTTAAGTAGCGGTTCTGGTTTCATAACCATTCCAGCTCCTCCACCAAAAGGCATATCATCACACTGTCTTTGTTTTCCCTCAGCAAAGTCTCTTATATTAACTATATTAATCTCTACTTGCTCTTTTTCCACAGCTCTTTTAACTATACTATGCTCTTTAAACGAGTCAAAAAACTCTGGAAATAGTGTTAATATATTTATTTTCACAACTTTCTCCTTAGTCTTTCTTTTTTTCTCTCATACCATCAATTAACGAAACTAAAATCTCTCTCTTTTCAAAATCTATTTTTTTTATAAATACCTCTACATCAGGTATCATCGTTTCATATTCATCATCTTCAATAACATATATATCGTGAGCAGCTGTCTCATAAACATCTACAACTTCTCCAATATTTTCTCCATCTTCTGTTATAGCTTTCATTCCTAAAACATCATTCGCTAAAAACTCATCCTCTTCTATTCCTAAGATATCTCTTCTTACTTTTATAACTCCGTTTTGAATTGAATTTGCATCCGTTTTATTAGTTAACTCTTCAAATTCAAGAATCCATTTTTTATCTACCATATTTGATGCTTTTTTAACCGTTAATATTTTTACATCACCTGAAGGCAATTCAACCATAACTTTACTTCCGTTTAATGGTTCTAAATCATCCAAATTTGATGTAACTTTTATAGCTCCTTTTAAATGGTGAGTTCCTGAAACTCTTCCAACTGATAATAAATCCATTTTTAATTCTCCTTCAAAATTCTTTAATTAGTCTACAAATTCAACATTTACATTTAATTTATCTTTTACTCCAGCAGCTTGCATAACTCCTCTTATTGCATTTGCTGTAAGTCCATTTTTTCCTATAACTCTTCCCATTTCTCCCTGAGCTACACTAACTTTAAATGTTACTGTATCATCTATTAAATCATAACTTATTCTTATTCCCTCTTTTGTTTCAACTAACTCACCGATTATATAATTAATTAATTGCTCTAATTTTTCCACAATATTATCCTCCTGATTTTTTTATTCTTATAACTCTCCAGACCAAGGTCCTTCTGAAACTATTTCAGCTTTAACCCATTTTCTATTTAAATCTTCAACAATCATTCTTACATCCTCTTTAAAATCTGTTGTTGATACGATTGATAAATCTCCTGCGTCAGCATTTTTAGTTCTTACTACTCCAACACCTTCGTAAGCTTCCATTATTTTATTGATAAAATCAATATCCTCACGTTTCGTTTTTATTTTAAATTCATAACTATCCATTCTTACTCCTTTTTAAGCTAAAAGGAGGCTTTCAAAAATTAGGTACCCCCTCTTTTATCAACGCCTCACTTATTAAAAGTTTTATTCTGCTTCAAATACCTCAGCTAAGTCTATAAACTGCTCTATTGTTAAATTTTCTGCTCTCTCTGTTTCAGGAATATCTAATTTAGCTAACTTTTCTCTTATGGCATCTTTCGAATATCCTAAAGTAGATAAGTTATTTATGATATTTTTTCTTTTATTAGAGAATGCTGCTTTAACATATTTAAAGAACAATTCTTCAGAGATTCTACTTTCATACCTTGCGTCTTTATAGAACTTTATCGACATAAAAGCTGAATCTACTTTAGGTGGTGGTGTAAAGAATGCTTTGGGAATTGTAAATAGATATTCTGCTTCACCGTAATATTCTACGGCTAAAGTTAAAACACTTCTCTCTTTTCCTGATTTTGAGCAAACTCTTTCTGCCACTTCCTTTTGTACCATTATGAACATTTCACTAATTCTGTCTCTATG
Source organism: Cetobacterium sp. ZWU0022 (assembly GCF_000800875.1). Lineage (NCBI taxonomy): Bacteria > Fusobacteriati > Fusobacteriota > Fusobacteriia > Fusobacteriales > Fusobacteriaceae > Cetobacterium > Cetobacterium sp. ZWU0022. The sequence goes on along the minus strand of NZ_JRJZ01000129.1, from coordinate 5,736 downwards.
CTCAATTATTTTATTTATAATAGGTGAAGTTATATAGTATGGAATATTCGCTACAACTCTTCCCTTCTCTATTACTTCTTTTAAATCTACCGTTAAAACGTCTTGCATTATTAGATTAAATTTTGGATTTGATGAATACTTTTTTGTTAAGATTTTTTCTAAATCTGTATCAATCTCTATACAAGTTACCTTTTCAGCTCTTTCTAAAAGTAAAGCTGTTAAAGCTCCCTCTCCAGGTCCAATCTCAATTATATGCTCATCTTTTTCAACATTTGAAACTTCCATTATTTTATTCAAAACATCGTTTTGATCTGTTAAGAAGTTTTGTCCAAATTTTTTCTTATGTTTAAAGGACATCTTACCTCCTTTTATTTCTATTATTATTTTCTAACTACTTTTCCGATATAAGGAAGGTTTCTATATAATTCATCATAATCTAGTCCATATCCTACTACGAACTCATCTGGAATTTCAAACCCGATGTATTCTCCAACCATTTCAACTTTTCTTCTGCTTGGCTTATCTAATAAAGAACAAACCTTTAAGCTATTTGGTTGTTTTGACATTAAAAACTTTTTAACAGATTCTAGAGTTAATCCTGTATCAATTATATCCTCTATTATTAGAACATCTTTTCCTGTTAAGTCTGCATCAACATCTTTTAAAATCTTTACTACACCTGTGCTATCAGTTCCTCCATGGTAACTAGAGACTTTCATGAAATCCATAGCTAAATCCATCTCAACATTTTTCAGTAAATCTGCCATGAACATGATTGACCCCTTCAGTAAACCTACGCAAATAAGATCTTTACCTTTGTAATCTCTCTCAATCTCTTTTGCAACCTCTCTTACTCTTGCTTGTAAATCTCCTTCAGAAATCATTTTCTCTATTGTGTAATCCATTTTTCCCTCCTAAATTTCAAATAATAGTTTACAAAATATTCTATCATTTAAGCTACTATTTATCAAGTAATTATTGATATTTTAGTGCCACTATGATATTATTTTATAAGTATTTAAAGTATTTTATTATTTAATTTCACAGTACCAATTTAGGAGGAAAAATGAAAAAATATTTAGCATATCTGCTATCTTTTATACTTGTTATTTTTATTTGTTTTTTTAGTTTTAACATATTTTTGAAGATATCTTTCAATAAAAGTTTCTATTCATTACCAAATTTAACTGGAATGAATTTAGATCAGATTAAAAAAATTGACTCTATTGATAAAGTAAATGTTATTATTGCTGGAAGCGACTTTTCTGACCTTCCTACTGGAACTGTTTTCAGACAAAATCCTTCTCCTGAAAAAACTGTGAAAGAGGGGAGAACTGTTAGAGTTTGGTTAAGTAAAGGAAAGGACGATTATATTATGCCTGACTTTACTAATAAAAACTTAATTGAGGTTTCTGCAAAATTACAAGAAGAGGGTGTGAGAATTAAAAAAGTTTCTTATACATCTTCAAATTTACCATATAATACAGTTTTAGCTACAACACCTTCTTTAGGACAGAGTACTCAAAAAAATAAAGGAATTTCACTTCTTTTAAGTAACTCTAACTCTGTAGCTTCTGTAGAGGTTCCAGATACAATAGGTTTCACATTTGATGAAGCAACTAATGAATTAATTTCAAAAGGCCTTATTATTGGAACTGTTCAAGAAAAAGTAATTCCTGACTTAGAGAAAGGAATTGTTATCGAAACAACAAATATTGGAGAAACTGTCCCTGTTGGAAGTATTATTGATATTGTTGTTAGCTATTAATTTAAGGAGTGTGAATTATTATCGAAGGTATTGTTATTAATAAAATTCAAGGATTCTATAACATTGAAAGCGATGGAAAAGAATATCTTTGTAAATTAAGAGGTATTTTAAAAAGATCTGACAAAAGAGAGAACTGTACTGTTGGAGACTACGTTGTCTTTGACGCAGATGGTTTTATAACTGAAGTAAAACCTAGAAAAAATCTTCTAAGAAGACCTTTAGTTGCTAATATTGATTTCGGAGTTATACAATTCGCGGCTAAAGACCCTGCTATAGATTATGAAAAAATCAATATTCTTATTCTAAATAGTCTATACAATAAAATAAACCCAGTTTTAATCATCAATAAAGTTGATTTATTATCTGAAGATGAACTTAAAGAGATAAAAGTAAATTTAGAGTATCTTGATAAAATCGAGATTCCTGTTTTCTACATCTCAACTTATGAAAATATTGGTATCGAAGAACTTAAAGAGTTTTTAAAAGACAATGTTACTGCTTTTGGTGGTCCTTCAGGTGTAGGTAAGTCTAGTATTTTAAACCTTCTACAAGACTCCAAAGAATTAAAAACTGGAGAAACTAGTAAAAGATTAAGAGCTGGAAAGCATACAACTAGAGACAGCAAACTTCTTACTCTTCCTAGCGGTGGTTTTGTTATTGATACTCCTGGATTTTCATCTGTTGATCTTCCACCAACTGAGGATGCACAAGAACTAATTACTCTTTTCCCTGAATTCAATTTAGGAGAAGGTTGTAAATTTAATAACTGTGTTCATATCAACGAACCTCAATGTGGAGTTAAAAAAGCTGTCGAAAATGGAGTGATTCCAAAGGAAAGGTATGAGTTCTTTAAACGTTGTTATGATAAATCTAAAAATGAGATTTGGAATAAATATAAATAATTATTAAAAAATGTATTTAACACTATAAGGGAGTGAATTTAATGATACAAAAAGAGATTAAAATAGCGCCATCTATACTTTCAGCTGATTTCAGCCAACTTGGTAATGAGGTTATAGCTATTGATGCAGCTGGAGCAGATTATGTACATATAGATGTTATGGACGGAATGTTTGTTCCTAATATTACTTTTGGTGCACCTGTTGTAAAGTCAATCAGAAATAAAACTAAATTAGTTTTTGACGTACATCTTATGATTGAATCACCTGAAAGATATATCGAAGATTTTGTTAAAGCTGGAGCTGATATCATTGTTGTTCATGCTGAAGCTACTAAGCATCTACACAGAACAATACAACTTATAAAGTCTTTCGGAGTTAAAGCTGGTGTATCTTTAAACCCTGCTACTCCTGTTGAAGCCATTAAATATGTTATTGATGAGTTGGATATGGTTTTAGTTATGTCTGTTAATCCTGGTTTTGGAGGACAAAAATTTATTGAAAGTTCAGTTAAAAAAATTGCTGAAGTTCGTCAATTAAATAAAACTGTTGATATTCAAGTTGATGGTGGAATCACTGACGAAACAATCGGAAGATGTATCGATGCTGGTGCAAATGTTTTTGTAGCTGGATCATATGTTTTCTCAGGAGATTACAAAGAGAGAATAAAGTCTTTAAAGGAGAGATAATTATGAATAATATAAATAAAGTAAATGATGTTTTAGAAAATTTCTATAAACTATTCTATGAAACTGAGGATTTAGCATTAAAAAGAGGAATCAAATGTATAACTCATACAGAGTTACATATAATAGAAGCTATCGGAAAAGAATCTTTAAGTATGAACGAGTTATCTGACAGACTTGGAATAACTATGGGTACAGCTACTGTTGCGATAACTAAATTGAGAGAAAAAGGATTTATTGATAGAGTTCGTTCTGATGCAGATAGAAGAAAGGTATACGTTTCTCTTTCTAAAAAAGGAATTGAAGCTTTAAACTACCATAACAACTACCACAAGAATATTATTTCTACTATCACAGAAAATATTCCTACTGATGACTTAAATCACTTTACTGAAACTTTTGAATTAATTCTAAAAAATTTAAAAGATAAAACTGAGTTTTTCAAACCTCACTCTGTTACAGAATTTGCTATAGGATCTCTTGTTTCTATTACTGAGGTTAAAGGAACTCCTATTATCCAAGACTATTTCGCAAACAACGGAATTGAACACTATTCGGCTGTAAAGATTATAGAATCAGAAGATAAAGATAAAGTAGCTCTTGAAAAAGAAGATGGTTCTGTACTTAAAGTAAATCTTTTAGATGCAAAAAACCTGATTGCTATTAAGGTTGAAGAGTAATGTTATACCTTGATGGTATCTCTTTAAATAAAATCAAAGATGAATTAGAATCATCTTTAAAGGGTAAAAGTGTTAATAAAATAGTTCAGACGAGTTCTTTAGCTGTAACTATTAACTTCGGGAAACTAAAATTTGTTCTTTCTTGTTTCCCAGCCCTTTCTCTTTGCTACTTATCAAATACAAAAGAGGAAAATCTATTAGAAGAGAACAGTTCTTTTTCTTTAAACTTAAAAAAGCATCTAGTTGGATCAACACTACTGTCTATTAAACAGATTGACTTTGACAGAATTTTAGTTTTTACATTTTCAAAATTAAACGAACTTGGAGAAATCAAAGTTTACAATCTATATTTTGAAATGATGGGAAAACATTCAAATCTTATACTAACAGATAGAGAAAATAAAGTCTTAGATTCTATAAAACGTTTTTCAATAGAAGAAAACCCAAGCAGAATTCTCTTTCCAGGAATCGAGTATACTACTCCATCTCTAGAGAAAAAAATGAATCCTGATACTATTACAAAAGAGTTTTTTGATTCTGAAAAAGAATCTAAAACTTTATTAAAAAATGTAGAAGGTCTTGGAAAGTCTCTTGCAAATTCACTAGATTCTTTTGAAAAATTAAAAGAAATTTTAAACGATAAAATATCTCCTAAAATATTTTTTAATGAACATGATGAAATTCTTTTGGCTACAGTTCTAAATATAGAACCCAAAGAATATGCTTCTGTAAAAACTTATGAGAGCTTTAATGACTTAATAAATTTCTATTTAGAAAATAAAAATCTATCTAATACTTTTAAAATATTAAAAGATAAACTAACTGCGTGTGTAAAAAAAGAAATAAAAAAATCTGAAAAAATTATTATCTCAATCAAAAAAGATTTAGAAGATAAAAAAGATTTTGATAGATATAGAGAGCTCGGGGATATTTTAGCCGCTTCTCTTTACACTTTAAAAAAAGGAATGACCGAGGTTGAGCTCTACGATTTCTACAACGATAAGATGTGCAAAATACCTTTAGACCCTTTAGTAACTCCACAAGTTAATCTTGAAAAAATTTATAAAAAATATAATAAATTAAAAAAAGGAATGGAGTTCAATGGAAAAAGATTTATTGAAATTTCTGAAAATTTAAAATATTTTTTAAGTGTAGAAACGTTTATTGAAAATAGTGATTCCAAAGAAAATCTAAAACTTATTGAAGAGGAACTTTTAAACGAGGGCTACTTGAAACTTTCATCTAAAATAAAAAGTAAAAAAGCTCCAAAAAAAATAGTCACTAAAGCTTTTAACTTTGGAGAGATTACAATCGATAATATTTTAGTTAGATACGGAAGAAATAATCTTGAAAATGATGCCCTAACAACTAAGTATTCTAATAGAGAAGATATCTGGTTCCATTGTAAAGATATGCCTGGAACTCACGCTGTTATTAATCATTCTGAGATTTTAACTGAAGAAACTATATATAATATTGCTGTCTTCTGTGGTCAACAATCTAAACTTCCGAAAGGAACTAAATTAACTGTTGACTATACTCCAATCAAATATTTAAACAAACCTAAAGGTGCTAAACCTGGATTTGTAACATACAAGGTATTTAAATCTATTATCGTAACAATATAAGCACGAATCAAAATTATGAATCTGTTAACTAAAGATGAAAAATAGGTCCAGTTCTTTGAAAAGGGATAAAGATAT
>NZ_JRJZ01000105.1:0-59368 GCF_000800875.1 Cetobacterium sp. ZWU0022 | reverse complement strand
TATTATACCTCAAAGGATTGGAGTAGTTTCAATAAATTTTAAGTTAACAGAAACAGAAAAAGAATAGGGAGGGAAAATATGATAAATGCAATATGGTTAGGACTTATAGTGATTGGAATTGCAATATCTATGTTTACAGGGAATGTTCAAGCAGTAACAGACTCAGTAATATCATCATCAAAAACAGCTGTGGAAATAGCGATAGGTTTAGTTGGAATAATGTCTTTCTGGCTAGGACTTATGAAAGTAGCCGAAGAAGCTGGGCTTGTAAAAGCTTTAGGAAAAGGATTGAAACCTATTATGAAAAGATTATTTCCTGAAATACCAGAGGATCATCCAGCAGTTGGAAGTATCGTTGCAAACGTAGCTGCAAACTTCTTTGGATTAGGAAATGCCGCAACTCCTTTAGGAATCAAGGCTATGCAAGAGTTACAAGAGTTGAATGACAATAAAGATGAAGCTACGGATGCAATGGTTTTATTCTTAGCTATAAATACATCGTCAGTAACTTTAATCTCATCAAGTGTAATAGCTTATAGAGCAGCAGCAAACTCAGCAAATGTAACTGAGATAATAGCACCAACGATAATAGCAACAGTTATCTCAACTGTTGTAGCAGTAGTATCGTGTAAAGCTTTACAAAAATTGCCAGCATTCAAAAGAGAAAAACTTTCAAAGGATATAACAGGAGGGGATAAATAATGTTTACAATTATAATGGAGAAGATATCGCTATATGCAATTCCAGCAATAATTTTATTTATTTTATCTTATGCTTATTTTGTAAAGAAAGTAAAGGTCTATGAAGTATTTTGTGAAGGAGCAAAAGAGGGATTTACAACTGCTATAAGAATAATACCGTTCTTAGTTGCAATGTTAGTTGGAATAGGTGTGTTTAGAAGTTCTGGAGCGATTGATGTAATAATAACAGCGATAAACCCAGTTCTAGAGTTTATAGGAATGCCTGGAGAAGTACTGCCAATGGCAATAATGAGACCACTTTCTGGTGGAGGATCAACAGGAATATTAAATGATATATTTATAACTCATGGTCCAGATTCTTTAGCAGGAAGAATAGCTTCTGTTATGATGGGATCGACAGAAACAACTTTCTATGTTTTGGCTGTTTATTTTGGAGCTGTAAGTATCAGAAAAACAAGACATGCTGTTGTAGCTGGTTTACTAGCAGACGTAGCTGGTATATTGGCGGCAGTTTGGATTTGTAACCTAATGTTTAGTTAGGTGAGAGAATGAAAAAGTTGAAAAAAGGTGATACTATAGGGTTAGTATCACCTGCAAATAGTGTTGACCTAGAAAAGTTAAAGAGTGCAGTAGAAAATTTAGAGAGATTTGGATTTAACGTTAAACTAGCTAAAAATGCTGATAAAAGTTGGTATTCTTTTGCAGGAACAGACTTTGAGAGAGCAAATGATATAAATGAGTTTTTTAGAGATGATGAAGTGGATACAATAATGTGCGTTAGAGGTGGTTATGGTGGAATTAGACTTCTTAATCACTTAGATTATGAGTTGATAAAAAAGAATCCAAAACCTTTTATCGGTTATAGTGATATAACATCTATGCATATGGCTTTTTCTAAAAAGTGTAATTTAAAAACTTATCACGGACCAATGGCTGCAAGCAATTTTTCAGGGGATTATGATGAGGAAACTTTGAATCATTTTTTGAAGGTTATGGAAAAGAATGAGGATTATCATTTGGAAAATTTCTCGAAAGAGTTGAAATTTTACAATAGCTTATCTTCTAAAGGAGAACTTATAGGAGGGAACTTAGCAGTTCTAGTTTCTAGCTTAGGAACAGAGTTCGATTATGATTATACTGGAAAAATCCTATTTTTAGAAGATATAGGAGAATCAACATACAAAATAGATAGAATGTTATGGCAGTTGAAAAATTTCGGAGTATTTGAAAAAATATCAGGAGTCATCTTAGGAGATTTTGCTAATTGTGAAAAATCAGCGGATAATGATATGTCACTGAAAGATGTTTTTGATAGTCATTTTGAAAAGTTTGATAAACCAGTGATCTCTAATTTAGAATCAGGACACTGTACACCAATGTTAACTTTAGAATTTGGAAAAATTTTAGAAATTGATGGAGTCAGAAAAACTATTCTAGTAAAAAGTAATGTATAAGTAAATAAAAAGAGAGCGTATTTCATTTGAATGAGAAAACGCTCTCTTATTTTTATTTATGAACGTTTAAAGTAAAATGCGGATAGAATTAAATTTGCTCCGCTGAACAGTATATACCATGCAACACAAAGAGATATAAATCTTTGAGAGAAAAATGGCAATCCAACTAATAAAATTCCAAAGAGTATATCTGTTATTCCTGGGTTTAAACTAAACTTAACCGAATCAGGAAAAGTTTTTCTATTTATAATAGTATTTATAAAAATGAATATACCTTTGAAAATCATAAATATTCCAGCGTATATAATCATATAAAGTTGACTTAAAAAAGGCTGACTAAACAAAGAGATTGAGATTATAACTTCTAATACACCTACAAAAATATATAGCCCCCAATGAAAATTAGGAACTTTTCTAAATTGAAATCCTTTTGTGAAGTTTTTTATACCACTTACAAAGAAAAAAGCAGCTAAGATATCAATGATATAAACGGAAAAAATAGTTGGGGTGAAAATACCAAAAATACCAACTAAACTAAATAAAATTCCAGTGATTAAAAGATAAAGAAAAATTTTTTTGTCAAAACTAAGCATAGAGATAACCTCCTAAAATTTAATGTAAAATATTATCTAATTTATATATTCTAAAAAAATAAAAATCTCCTTTAATAATATTAAAATTATGGACATCTTAATTAGAGAGAGTTTATCTAATTTGTATATACTTTATTAATGTATAATATATTATTTATATATTTGAAAATATGTTTTTTTGGAAGTATACTTGTCACAACTGATATATATAAAATATGAAGGAGGGATTTTATGTTAGAGTATCAATTTAATATGGCAGAAACATTAGCAACAGCAGTGGTTTTACTATTAGTGGGAAGATGGATAAAAAAGAAAGTTTATTTCTTTGAAAAATTCTTTATTCCAGCTCCGGTAATTGGTGGTGTGATATTTTCAATATTTACATTAATTGGTAGAAGTTCTGGAGTATTTTCATTTTCTTTTGACGGCTCTTTAAAAGATTTACTGATGATTGCATTTTTTACTACAATAGGTTTCTTAGCTAGTTTAAAATTACTTAAAAAAGGTGGAATTCAAGTATTTATATTTTTATGTGTAGCGAGTATTTTAGTAATAATTCAAAACTTAGTAGGAGTAAGCTTAGCAAAATTCTTTGGACTTAATCCTCTTTTAGGAATAGCTGCAGGATCTGTTCCTTTAACAGGAGGACATGGAACTTCAGGAGCTTTTGGACCTGTTTTAGAAGCCGCAGGGGCAACAGGAGCTATGTCAGTTGCAATAGCCTCAGCAACGTTTGGACTTGTTGCAGGATGCATGATAGGTGGACCAGTTGCAAAAAAATTGATGCAACGTTATGGTTTAGTTGGACATAAAGAGGAGGAGTTTTTAATTCCTGAAGATAATTCGAAAGAAGTTTTAAAAGAGGAGATAACAGAGGATAAACTTTTTCACGCTATTGTTTATATAGTTATATCTATGGGGATAGGTGGATTACTAATTCCTTTAGCAAAAAAAGTTGGAGTGGTTTTACCGGCATATATTGGTCCGATGTTAGTGGCAGCAATAATAAGAAATGTTGTAGATACAAAGGATACTGAACTTCCTTTACACACTATAAGTGTGGTAGGAAACATCTCTTTACAGTTATTCTTAGCTATGGCATTGATGTCAATGAAATTATGGGAATTAGCTGCATTAGCAGTTCCATTAATAGTAATACTTTTAGTTCAAACTGCAATAATGGCACTTTATGCATATTTTGTTACATTTAGAATAATGGGTAAAGATTACGATGCAGCGGTTATGTCATCTGGACATTGTGGTTTTGGAATGGGAGCAACTCCAAATGCAATGGCTAATATGGAATCATTTACAGCGGCTAATGGGCCATCACCAACGGCATTCTTTGTATTACCGCTAGTTGGAGCTTTATTTATTGACTTCACAAATGCTTCTTTAATCACAATTTTTATAAATATTTTTGGAAAATAAAATAGCGTTTATGGAGGGGTAGAATGAAAATAGGTGTTTTTGATTCTGGAGTTGGAGGATTGAGCGTTTTAAAAAAAATCAAAGAAAAAATAGATTTTGCAGATATAATATATTATGGCGACAGTTTAAATTCACCTTATGGAAGTAAAAGTGTTGAGGAGATACAAAAGCTATGTTTAGAAATTGGGGAGTTTTTAATTGATAATAGAGTTGATATCATAGTAATAGCTTGTAACACTGCAACAGCTGCAGCACTAGATACTTTAAGAGAAAGATTTACAAGTGTGCCCATAATAGGAGTTGTACAACCTGGAGCTGCAATAGCGATAAAGGAAAGTAAAAATAGAAAAATTGGTGTTTTATCAACACCTCTAACTGCTAAAAGTAGAGTTTACGAAAAGGCGATAAAAACAATAAATTCGAAATATGAGGTTTTTCAGAAAGGGTGTGAACTTCTTTGTCCTATGATAGAAAGAGGATGGGAAAGTTCAGAACGGAATACAGAGCTTTTAAAAAGTTATATAGAACAATTACCGAATGATATAGATACATTGGTTTTAGGTTGTACTCATTATCCTTTGATAAGGGAGGATATTGAAAAGCTGATTGGAAATAAAAAAATTATTGATCCAGCAGAAGAAGCTGCAATGCAAGTTCTATTTGAATTAAATAAATTAGCACTGAGAACAGGATTTAAGAAAATTAAAAAAGATAAAATAGGAATAGATTATTTTGTAAGCGGAGATATCGAGATGTTTAGAAAAGTTGGAGAAAGATTTTTAGGTGAAAAACTTTTAAATGTTTACCAACCTTTAATTGGATAAGAAAAGAGCAATAGCATAATTAGCTATTGCTTTTTTTTATAAAAATTAAATTTATAAGAAAAGAAAAACTGCTTTATTTCAGTATAATAAAATAACGGATACGGGATTAAAAGGAGGATGAGATGATAGTGAAATTAACAGACGAAAGAATAAAAACAGTTCATAAAATACAGCCGTACCTGGTTTATATAGACAGTATATTTTATATTTCTGGATCTGTGATACCAGTTGATGAGTTTAGAAGATATGTTGATAATATAAACTATATGAAAGATCATGTTGAGGTACTAGAAGTTTATGAAAATTATACAAAAAATAGATTGCATCTTTTTTTTGACAGTTATATCTCTATTTTTTCAGCAAAAGATATAAAGAATTATATAAATGAGATATTTAGTGGAAGATTAATAATAAATCGTTCTGATCTGTTAGAGGGATTAGAAAGTTATAATATTTTGAATGAAGATTTTATAGATTGTTATATTGATCGTTCGGTATATTTTGATCAGATATCAGATAGAGTAAAGAAAAACTTCTTAATAGATGATTTTGAATGAAAAACTACAAAAATTGAACAAAAAAACTTGAAATTAACTAATGTTTATGATATATTATACATAAATACGGGGGTATTAGATTTTAAAAAAAGGCAGCTTTAATGTTTAACATTTAAAGGTGCCTTTTTAGTTTTTGATTTTTATTATTTTGTTTTTATATTAAAAAGTTTTTTTGTATAAAGTTTCATCAGGAATCATATCTCTGTCAACTTCTACTTCGATATGAACAGGTAGGTTTTTACCAGATTCATTTTGAGCATATTTAGCCATATCCGACATAATAGCTTCAAGTTTAGTTTTATCTATTTTTTCAAACTCCTCTTTTCTTCCAACACCTTTAAGTTCAAGTTTAATCTCTATTTTTTCATGATCTAAGTCTACATCGAATTCATGAACATTAACTGTTGTAGTATCATCTGTTAAAATAGGAAATCTGCTCATAAGTCCCATTTCAATCATATCTTCTTTAGAGTTAGCTAGTGATGTTAGTGATAAAAGAATTGTAAGTCCTAAAACTATTTTTTTCATATAAATCCCTCCTATATATTTTAAAGCTCGAAAGTATTATTCTTAAAATAATTCTATTTCCTTTAAAAAAAATAAATCATGTGAAATAAAAAAACTCCTTTTGGGGAAAAGGAGTTTTTATTAACACGGGGGAGTGTTAAAAATAAAAAGATTAAAATAGATTTTGGGGGGTATATAGATCTATTCAATCAAATTCGGTTTCAAAGATATAGTACTATAAAAGAATACAAAAGTCAAATATGTTTTTAAATAGAATTTTTTTAAAAGATACATGCACAAAAAATGAACTTAAAAATCAAAAAAATAACAATAAAAAAGAGTAGATATAAAATCTACTCTTGATATTTTTTAAGCTACTTTTACAGAAGATACAAGAAAGAACTCCTCGCCATCATATTCAGCTCTTTCAACAGACAATTTAATATTTTGACTTAGATTAGGACTTTCTAAAATGAAATAACAGTTTTTATTCTCTTCGTTCAGTGTTAATTGAAACTCATCACGTAAAAGTGAAAAAATATCATCTTCTAGCTCCATAATAGTGTATTCAAAATCTTCCATTAAAAGATAAAGGGTATCTGCAAAACTCATTGCATCTTTCATTATTTCCTCCATATTTATATTAATTTTATATTTGCTGCCTAATCAATTATTTAAATAGTGCAATAGGTATATCCCAAAACGATCCAATTTATAACGATTTTCTCGTGAACTATCTTTTGTGATAAGTTCTTCTCTTAAAAGAATCTCATATTCCATATGATAAAATTGTTCTTTTATAGGAAGAAGAATATCAGTAAATTCAATTTGTTTGTTACTGTTATGTAGTTTTTTAAAGTTTTCTTCAATATCATTTTTTTGTGTTTTATAACACTCTTTAAGGACCTCATAACATTTTTCTGGTAGTCTTTCTTTAAGATAGAAAAAATATTCTCTGTAATACATAATGAACCTCCAAAATAATTTTAAATAGATTTCAAAACGTATATACGATAAATTAAATTAATTCCTTTTATTTTTATACCATATAAAGTATAGAAATAATTAAAATAATTAATCCAGGAATTACTATTTTTTCGGACTCAAAGAAGTAGTATCCAGGGCCATCATCTTCATCATCTTCTATCTGAGTTGGATGAAAACTATTTAATAACGAGTTTATAAATTCCTCTTCAGAAAGTTTTTTTTCTTTTAGTTCATCTGAATCTAACTCTCTAAAGTTTAAAAAAGTAAATTTTAAAACTCTTTGTCTTTTATTGTTTATAAAATCTTCACCTAAAATAAGTGTTTTAGTTAGTAATTCGTCGTTGTTTTCAATAAATTTTGGTTTTAAATTGAAGTTTATAAGCATCTCAGGTTTTATATTCCCATAAAGATTTTCAAAAAAACTCCTTTCAGTATTATTAAGTAAATCCCTTCCTCTGATTCCAGTATCATGCTGCTCTATAGGTTTTTCTTTTGATATATCCATATTTTTTTCCCATACATAAAACTTTTCTTGTAAGCTGATAAGATGGTATCCATCTTTAGGGAATATTTTTTTAAGTTGTTCAACTAATTTAACTGACTCAATTGTGACTTGCCTATCCATCATTTCTCCTTTTATTTATTAAAACTACTTCAATTATACACTTTTTAAAATAAGAGGTCAATAATTTAAAATGAGCTATAGAATTATTTGAGTTAAATGTGGTGAGTTTATAAAATCATATGGAAAAATAATAATACCGTTATCAGAATCTAAATTCAGTTCATAGCCTAAATCTTTTGCTGTTTTATAAAATAAAAACCAAACAAATTTAGAGCAATAAAAATCACGCTCTTTTTCTTTGAATAACGATAGACGATATTTTCCAGAACCATATATTTCAATATTCTTTAAAAATTGGGTCTTAAAAGTTTCATCAAAGCCTTTATATCTAAGAACGATAACTTCCCTTAGAGGTTCGTTTAACCAAGCGTTGACACTAATTGTATAATAATCCTTACCTGGCATTGGAAAATCTCCAATGTGAGTATCTGTAATCATAACCGAACTATGTCCAAGCCAAGAGAGAGGATCTGAAAAAAGCTTATCTTTTATAATGATATCTCCTGTTTGTAATTTGAAAGAGTTATTGATCGCAGTTTGAGTTGGTTGCCAATTTCTCTCCAATGAAGAACATCCGATAATCAAATATAATAAGAATAAAAAGAAAAAATATTTTTTAAAAAACTTTAGATTCATAAATCTATCTCCTTTTTATAAAATCAATAATTTATATCATACTTTAAAACAATTTTTATAATAACACAACTAATTTTAAAAAAATATAGATTTTAAAAAAATAAATAATAAAAAAAGAAAAGTAAAAAAAGAGGCGTAATAAAACATATAAATTAATTAGGGAGTGATGAATATGATGTTATCAATGATTTTTTTTATAGCAATATTTATAGTTTACCTGATTATAAATAAACTAGAAGAGATAGGAGGATGGTAACATGGAAGAGCTTAAAGTTTTAATTCTTAACAATGTAACACTAAATATTATTGCATCAATCATTATTTTATTGGTAGGACTAGCTATCGCATCTGTTGTAGTTAGTAAATTAGAACACCTTTTTATAAAAACAAAACTATTTTCAAATTTAGAGCATGAAATAACAGGAAAAGAGGGTGGAAGTAGTACTTATGCTATAAAGACACTTCTTAAATTTATTTACTATATATTTGTAATATTTATAATAGGAATAATAATGGAGAAATTAGGGTTTAGCAGATTAGTTAATCCAATATTAAATCTACTAGATCCAATATTCTCATATATACCAAATGTTTTAGGAGGAGTTGTCCTTCTAATAATCGCAATCATTTTAGCTAAATTAGCTCAAAAGTTCTCAGAGATGTTCTTCAAAAAATTAAATGTCGATGAAAAAATTAATTCAAAAGATAGTGGAGTTTCACTTTCAAAAATATTCAGTGAAATTATATCTTTAGTGGTATTTATATTAATTTTACCAGGAGTTTTAGCAGCTTTAAAATTAGATAGAATTCTTATTCCTATAACAGATATGTTAACTAAGTTTTTAAATTATATTCCTAGCTTGATAGCTGCGGCTTTAGTTTTAATAGTAGGATGGTTTATAGCTTCAAAATTAAGAGATATTTTAAAGGGAGTTTTAGACTCGTTTAACTTAGATGAAAAACTAAGTATAGATGGAAAAGTTTTATTCGAAGGTAAGCTTTCAACTATTTTATCTAACATAGTTTACATCTTAATTTTAATACCAGTATTCTCAGCTTCACTTAACTATTTAGGATTAGAGTTGATAATTTCACCAGTTATAAGTATGTTACACATTTTATTTAATTATGTTCCTAACTTAGTTGGTGTAGCTTTAGTAGTAGTTATCGCTTTATATTTTGGAAAAATAATAGAAAGTATTATAACAAATTTACTAGTTGGTTTGAAATTTGATTCATATTTAGAAAAAGCTGGATTAAAAACAATTGAAAATAACTATTCAAAACTAGTTGGAAAAATATCAAAAATATTAATACTTTATTTTGCAATTATTCAATCAATCGAAATTTTAAACTTTGGAGCACTTCAAGATTTAAGTTTAAAATTGACACTTCTTTTAGGAGATATCTTCTTAGGAGTTGTGATTGTTGCGATTGGAATTGTAGTTGCGAACTATGTTTCAAAAATAATAAGAAATACCTCGTTAGATAATAAAGATCAGATTGCACTTGTAGCTAAAGTTGCAATAATAGTTTTTGTTGGCGCTATGGGACTTGGACAAATGGGAATTGCAAACGAAATTATAAACTTAGCATTTGGATTTACTATCGGAGCAATAGCAATAGCTTTTGCAGTGGCATTTGGTATAGGTGGAAAAGATTTAGCAAAGGAAAAACTTCAAAAGTTGAATTGTTGTAAAAAAGATGAGTGTAAAGAAAAAGAAGAGCAAAGAGAAGATTAGTTAATAAATCCTCCTAATGAAAGAGTTACTCTTATATTAGGAGGATTTTTCTTAAAAAAATTTGAATAGAGGAGTATCTTATGAAAGTTAGCAAAAAAATAGTTCTATCGCTCCTTTTTCTTCTAGGTGGAGTAGTAGTGTCGTATGTCGTATTAAAACCTAAAAAAATGGAAGCTATAAAAATTAAAAAAGAAAATTATACAGAGAAAATCCTTGTCTCTGGAGTAGTTAGTGGAATTGAAAACTCAATCATTTCAAGTTCATTAAATGGAACAATAGACAAAATATTTTTTAAAGAGGGTGATTTTGTAAAAAAAGGTGATTTAATTGCAAAATTTTTAACAGCGGATATCGAAGCATCAATTAAACAAAAAGAAGCAGAGCTTCTCTCTGCAAAAGCTGAATTAGAAAATACAGAAACAATAGTGCTCTCTAATCTCTCTCTCCTATTAAAAAACTCTAAAATAGAATATGAGAATGCTAAAAGTGAGTTTGAGAAATATTCAAAGCTTTATGAAAATAAATATATAAATGTAATAGAACTAAATTCAAAGCGTAATACTTTAATTGAAAAGGAGATTAAAGTTCAAAATGCTATGAACGATTTATTCTCATCTAAGAGTGGTCCTAATAAAAAAATAGTATTAGCAAACTTAAAAAATAAAGAGGAGAATTTAAAATATGAAAAAGAACAGGAAAAAAAATATTATATTTTTGCTCCTTACGATTCATATATAAGAGAACGATATGTCGATATCGGAGAAACTGTCGCACCATACTCTGAACTTTTTTTAATCTCTTCATTAGAATCTAAAATAATAGAGATAGAGTTAGATGAAAAATATTCTGAAAAAGTAAAAGTTGGAGATAAAATTACAATATATTCTTTTGGAAATGAAAAAACAACAGGAGTTGGAAATATATATTTTGTTGGAAAAAGTGTAAATGAGAAAAAAGGAGTTCTTCAGCTTAAAGGAAATTTTGAAAATTCTTCTGAAAAATTTATATATGGTAGCAGTGTGAACGTAGAGATTAATGGTCAAAATTTAGAAAGTAGTTATCTAGTTCCAAAAGACTATATAGTTTCGAAAAATGAAAAAAAATCTATATGGAGAGAAAGGAAAGGAAAAGCAGAAGAGATTGAAGTTGAAACATTTGATGTTTTAGATGGAGTAGTTTTAAAAGAGAATAATACTCTTTCAGAAGATGAGATAATTTTTTTAAAACCAGATAAAAATATAGAATTTGGTGAGAGGATAGACTATGAGATACGAAATTAAAATTGCTTATAAATTTTTAATGAAGTCTAAAGGACAAACACTTTTTTTACTGACAGCTATAGCAACAGGAGTTGCTGTACAAGTTTTTATTTCATTATTAATTGTCTCTCTTCAAAATAATATTATAGATACAGTTCTTGGAAATATAGCTCATATAGTTGTAGAAGATGGTGACAACAGAAACGCTCTTAAAAAAAGCAACGAAACTTATAACTATGGAAATTTCTCAATTGAAAGAGATAGGATAGCTAACTACGAAAATATAATAAATAGTTTAAAAAAAAATAAAAGTATAAAAAATATAGTTCCAACTTTAGAGAGTAATGCACTTTACGAAAGAGGTGGGAAATCTATCGCACTACAAATACGTGGTGTTGATTTAGAAGTAGGAGATTCAATTTTCAAAGTAAAGGATAAAGTTTATTCTGGTAAAAATATAATTGAGTCTAATAAAATTTTAATTGGAAAGAGAGTAGCTGAAGATTATAATCTCTCTCCTAACGATATTTTAAATATCACTCTTCCAAACGGAGAGAAAGAACGCTTTATAGTGAATGGAATATTTGATTTAGAAAATTCAGTATCAAATAATGGATTGGTATATATGGATATGCAAAAAGCTCAAAGAGTTTTTCAAAAAAAGGGATATGTAAATAAGATAAATATTCAACTTAACAATATTTTTTTAGGAGATATCATCGCATATGATTTAGAGAATAATTTTTCAGATTTAAAAGCAACATCTTGGATGAAAGATGGAAAACAACTATTGAATGCTTTAAGATCTCAGACAATTTCAACAACCGTTATAAGAACGGTAATTTTACTCTCAACAACTTTGAGTATAGCCAGTGTTTTATACATAACCGTTGTTCAAAAAACAAAAGAGATTGGAATATTAAAAGCTATTGGAGCAACAGATTTTTCTATAGGATTCATATTTTTATTTCAAGGAGTTTTTGTTGGATTTTTAGGAGCTGTTTTAGGTTGCATATTTGGAAGTATTCTAATAAACATCTTCCAAATAACAGCAAAACCTAGTTTCAAAATAGAGATTGAGTTTTTACAACTTTTAAAAGTTATAGTTTTCTCCACTATATCAGGAGTGATTGCCGCATATATCCCCGGTAGAAAATCTATGAAATTAAATCCAATAGAGGTGATTAAAGGTGAGTGAGATTCTAAAATTAGTCGAAGTTTTCAAATCTTATGATGGTAAAAATAATGTTTTGAAAAATATAGATTTAAATATAGAGAAAGGTGAGTTCATAGGAATAATTGGTCAAAGTGGAAGCGGAAAAAGCACTCTCTTAAATATAATAGGTGCTTTGGATACTCCATCTAAAGGAGATATCTATTTTAACGGCGAAAATATATCTCACTATAATTCTGAAAAGAGATCTCAATTTAGAAATAAAAATATTGGATTTATATTTCAATTTCACTTTTTACTTCCTCAATTCAATGTTATTGAAAATATACTTATTCCAAATTGGATAGATAGTGGTAAAGATTCGCATGATAAAAAGGAGAATGCTTTAGAGATTCTAAGAGATATGAAATTGGAAGATATTGCTTATAGAGATTCTCAAAATATATCAGGAGGACAACAACAAAGAGTTGCAATAGCAAGAGCTTTGATAAATAAACCTGCAATAGTTTTAGCAGATGAACCCACAGGAAATTTAGATTCTAAAACTAGTTCTCAAATCTATAATCTTTTAAGAGATATAAATAAAAAATATAAAACTACATTTTTAATTGTAACTCATAATTCTGAAATTGCAGCACTTTGTGATCGAGTTATAGAGATTAGTGATGGCGTTATAAAATAGAAAAAACCTCGAAGATTAAGTTAATCTTCGAGGTTTTTTCTATTTTGAAATTTGTTTAACCTCTTTATCAATTAAATCTGCAACAATTCTAGCTGAAGCATAAATTGTAGGAAGTCCACTTCCAGGATGGGTTCCCCCTCCTACAAGAAACAGATTTTCGTAGCCCTCCAATTTATTATGTGGTCTTAGCCATAACATCTGACCTAAATCATGAGAAAGATTAAAAACAGCTCCGTTATAAACATCATAATATTCTTCCCAATCTAAAGGAGTAATAACTTTCAATTCTTCAATATGATTTCGTATTCCTCTGAACTCTCCAATCTTTTCAACTTTATCTAATAGTAATTGAACAAAATCATCTTTTTCTAATTCCCAATTGATATTAGATCTATTGTTAGCTACAGGAACTAAAATATAAACTGAAGATTTATCCTTTGGTGCTAAAGTTTCATCTGTTACGGAAGCATTTTGTATATAAAAAGAAAAGTCGCCTCCGATATTTTTATATTCACTTATTTTTCCAACATTTGTCTTGTAATCTTTAGCAAAAATAATACTGTGATGTGGAATATTCCGATATACCTTGTTTACACCGAGATATAGCATAAATGTGGAACACGAATATCTTTTCTTTTGCAGTTCTTTATCTGAATACTTATCTCTAAGCTTTTCTGGTATAAGATTTTTCATAGCTGATGCAAAATCTGCATTTAATATTATGTGGTCAGCCATATAGCTATCTCCATTTTGAAGTTCCACTCCAATAGCTTTCTTACCTTCGAATAAAACCCTTTTAACACCGGAATCTAAATAAACTTCTCCTTTTCTTTTTTCTATAAGTTCTCTTAAAACTTTTGACAATCTATTTAATCCACCCTCTACATGATAGACACCATACTTATGCTCCAAGTATGAAATTATAGAAAAGGTTCCTGGAGCAACCCATGGAGACATCCCTAAGTATTTAGCTTGAAATGTAAACGAAAGTTTAAGCTCCTCTTCTTTAAAGTATCCACCCAATACACCATGTAAAGATTTAAAAGCATCTAAATATGGAACGGCTTTTAAGAAATTAGATTTTAAGTAATCTGTAGGAGAGAGATATGGAACCATTAAACAAGATTCTAATTTAGCAAACTTTTTTTCCTCTCTTTCGATATATCTATCATAGTCTTTAGAACTGTACGGAAATATCTTTTCCATTTCACTATACATCAAAAGCTTTTTATTATGAGAGTATGGATTGAAGTCATCCAAGCCATAAAATTTTAATCTATACATTGGATTTATCTCAATTAAATTCACATAATTTTCTAATCTCTCTCCAGCTTCAGTAAAAATATCTTGTAGCATCTGAGGCATTAGAAAAAAAGTAGGGCCTAAATCAAAAGTATATTCACCTAATTTAAAAGATGAATTTCTTCCACCTACATATGGTTTCTTTTCAAAAACTTTAACAGAGTACCCCTTACTTGAAAGAAGTAATCCAGCGGCTAATCCACCCGGACCAGCTCCGACAATTATAATGTCAACCTTTTTCATTTCTAGCACCTCCTTTATACATTTGAAATATATATTAGGTATTATATTATCTATAATTTTATACGCTATATTTCTAACTTTCTTTTTTAAAAACCTTTTTTATGATATAATTTTTTTATATATTTAAACAGTTAATATAGTTACTAGGAGGCCTAAAATAATGTTTGTTGAAGAAAGAAAACAAAGAATTTTAAATATATTAAAGCAAAAAGAAAAAGTAAGTGTAAATGAGTTGAGCGATTTATTTTCTGTAAGTAAAGTCATAATCCGTAAAGACCTTTGTAACATGGAAGAGGAAAATCTATTGACAAGAACACATGGTGGGGCAATTTTAAAAAGAAAACTTGTGGATAAAATAGTTCTAAAAGATATAGCTAAAGAGGATTTAGATGAGAAAACAGAACTTGCTGAAAAAGTTATTAGCCTAATAAAAGAAAAAGATATTATCTTTTTAGATGATTCAACAGTTACGATATTAGTTGCTGCACTTTTACAAAAGAAAAAAATTAATATAACAGTTATAACTAATATGTTAGAGATACAAAAAATCTTATCTGAAAATAAAGGAATTGAGATTATCTCTTTAGGGGGAGTTTATGATTCGAGAACAGATTCTTTTATAGGAGAGATGGCTCGACAAAATCTAGAATGTTTTAACCCTAATAAGGTTTTTATAGGTATCGGTGGAATAAATGTAGATAAGATGCAAATTAGTACTTGTACAATAGATGAAGGAAAATTTAAAAATACAGCTCTTCAAGTGGGACAGGAATGCTTTATAATAACTCAAAGTAAAAAGTTTTTCCAAGATTCAATTTTCAACTTTTCAAAGTTAAAAGATGGAATGACTATAATAACCGATAAAAATATTCCAAGTGATATTGAAGATAAATTAATTGAAAATGGAATAAAAATAATCAAGTAAAATCAAACGAAAGTAAACTTTCGTTTTTTTTATTTCGTTTTATCTTGACACATGCTTTTTTATATAATATAATTCATGATGCAAACACAAACGAAATAAAATGAAATAAAGGGGTGGTTTCGAATGAAAAAAAATATTAACTTAATTGACAAAAATGGAAAAAATGTGAGTTTTGAAATTGGTGGAATATTTAGTATGTTTCAAATATTAAAGATAAAAAAACTTATAAAAGATGAGGGGTATGTTTTAGCAACAGAAAAAGATGCTGAAATAGCATTAGAACTAAAAATATATAACTAAAAAATAGGTTAGATAAACTAACCTATTTTTTAAGAAATATGAATTCATTTTCAGTTGAATCCTCTTCTGAAAACTGATATCCCAATCGATTAAAAGATTTAATCTGAGACATATTATTACCTTTAATTTCGATTAAATAATTTAACATAGCACCTCTAGCTTTTTTAGCTTCTGTACTTATATTTTTGACCTTTTCATCAACTATTTGTCTAAATTCAATATCTATAACGTTGAATATTTTTCGGTTTAAAATTTTAGAAAACTCTTTTGATGCTATGTTTATAAAAATCTCATTTTTATAAGTGAGAAGAAAATTCTCGATAACCTCATTCCAGAAACTGTATGGGGAAATCTCTAAAATCTTATTCGTCATATCTAATCTGTAGGGTCTTATAAGATTAGAACCAAAATTGATTCCATATAAAGCTGAGAATATTAAAACATTATTTTTGATATAATCAAATTCTGAATTTGAAAAACTTTCCAAATCAATCTGTTTAAAACTTACACCATCATAAAGAGATATTGCTTCCCTCTCCTCTTGTTCATAATAAAACTGATATTGATTATAAGTTTCTTCTAGAAGAGAACCTTTTATTTTAAAAATTTTGGATAAATCATCTTTTGAAAATACTTTTAATGCACCTACTAATTCATTGGTTTTTATTTTTAAATTTTCATTTTGTGATGTACTTTGAAATTGCTTTAAGTTTTGAAATGTTTTATATTTCATTCCTTTACTTGGGGAAAAAAATAGTTTCATAAATTCCACCTCTCAATATAATCTGTTTGTAGCATATTATATCATTTTTTTTAAAATATAACTGTATATTTATAAAGATTCAGTGTATAATTATAGAATAAAATATGTGATTAAATGGAGGTTATCGTGGATCAAAGAATTGAAATACTTGCAAAGAATTTAGTTACTTACTCTTGTAGAGTACAAAAAGGTGAAAAAGTTTTAATAGAAACAGTTGGAGAAGACACGAAAGACTTAGTAAAAGCTCTTGTAAAAGAGGTTTATGCAGTTGGTGGACATCCTTTTGTAACAATTAAAGACCAAAGTGTAACAAGAGAATTATTAAAAGGTATGGACCAAACACAAGCTGAATTAATGGCTAAATATGAATTAGAAAGAATGAAAGACATGGATGCTTACATTGCTATAAGAGCAGCAGAAAATGCATCTGAGTTATCAGATATAGAATCAAGTAGAATGAAAGTTTATACAGATTACTTTATGAAACCAGTTCATTTAGGAGAAAGAGTTAACAATACTAAGTGGGTTGTTTTAAGATATCCAAATAACTCTATGGCTCAATTAGCAAATACATCATTAGAATCATTTGAAAACTTCTATTTTAATGTTTGTAATTTAGACTATTCAAAAATGAGCAAAGCGATGGATTCATTAACTGCTCTTTTAGATAGAACAGATAAAGTTAGAATAACAGGACCAGGAACAGATATATCGTTCTCTATAAAAGATATTCCATCTGTTAAATGTTGTGGACTTAGAAACATTCCAGACGGAGAAGTTTATTCAGCTCCTGTAATTGATTCAGTAAATGGAGTTATAACTTATAACACTCCTTCTGTTTATCAAGGAACAACTTTTGAAAATGTTTGTTTCAAATTTGAAAATGGAAAAATTGTTGAAGCTACAGCTAATAATACAGAGAGACTAAATGAAATTTTAGATACTGATAATGGTGCTAGATATATCGGAGAATTTGCTTTAGGAGTAAACCCATATATTTTAAAACCTATGAAAGATACATTGTTTGATGAAAAGATAGCTGGAAGTATACACTTCACACCAGGACAAGCTTATAAACTTGCAGACAATGGAAATAAATCAGCAGTTCATTGGGATTTAGTTCTAATTCAAAGACCAGACTTCGGTGGTGGAGAGATTTGGTTTGATGACGTTTTAATTAGAAAAGACGGAATCTTTGTTATCGAAGAGTTAGAAGTATTAAATCCAGAAAATTTAAAGTAGTAGGAGGATTTAATAATGAATATACTTATGGCACTATCTCAGTTAGAAGTAACTGGTGCTGAGGTGTACGGAACGGTTTTAAGTGATGAGCTTATTAGGAGAGGGAATAAAGTATATATAGTTTCAGATACTTTAACAAAACCAACAAATGCACAATATGAAAAAATAGAATTTAATAAAAGAAAACTTATACACAGAGTTAGTCAAGTTAGAAGACTATTAAGAATTATAAAAGAAAATGATATTCAAGTTGTTCATGCACACTCAAGAGCTTCATCTTGGAGCTGTGCAATAGCTTGTAGAATCGCTAAAATTCCATTAGTAACAACTATTCATGGAAGACAACCAGTACATCTTAGCAGAAAAATAGTTAAGGCATTTGGAGATTACTCTTTAAGTGTTTGTGAAAACATAAGAGATCATGTTGTTAACGACTTAAAAGTAAAACCTGAAAATATAACTGTTTTAAGAAATATGATTAATACAAAAGAGTATCAAAAGCAATCTTTGATTCAATCTACAAAGAATGAAAAGATTATATCTATTATTGGAAGATTATCAGGTCCAAAGGGGGATGTAACATACAATCTTCTAGATATTTTACACAGAAGAAAGGATTTTAAAATCCAAGTTATCGGTGGAAAAGATATTCCTCAGAGATTTAAGAAGTTTACAGGAAATGTAGATTTTTTAGGATATGTAAATAATGTATCTGACAGAATAAGAGAATCATCAATTGTTATAGGTGCTGGAAGAGTTGCTGTTGAAGCTATTCTTTGTGAAGTTCCAGTTTTAGCAATTGGAGAAGCTGAATCTGTTGGAATAGTAACTAACGATAGATTAAATACAGCTTTAAAATCCAATTTTGGTGATATCTCTTTAAATCATACACCACTATTTAGATGGACGGATGTAATTCCTGAAATAGATAAAGGTTTTAATATAAGTAAGGAAGAGTTATCAACTTTAAGAGAAAAAGTTATATCAGAGTTTTCTATTGAAAATATTGTTCATAAAATAGAAAAAATTTATCAACAACAAATAGTAAAAAAAAGCAAATATGAGATGCCTGTTATTATGTATCACAGAGTTATAAAAGATGAAAGTGAAAAGGGTGTTCATGGGACTTATGTAACTGTAAAACAGTTTGACGAGCAGATGAAATATTTAAAAAGTAAAGGGTATGAAACAATAACTTTTGAAGATTTATTAAACAATAAGTATAAACAAAGATTTGATAAAGATAAAAAGTGGATTATGTTAACATTCGATGACGGATATAAAGATAACTATGAAAATGCTTTTCCTATCTTGAAAAAATATCAATTTAAAGGTATTATATATATATTGGATGGACTTAAATATAATAAGTGGGATGTAGATGATAAAAACAATCCTGAAAAAGAATTTCCACTTATGAGTATCGAAGAGTTATTAGAGATGCAAAAATATGGTATAGAGTTTGGAGGTCATACATCAACTCATCCTAAACTTGCAGAGCTAACACTCCAAGAGGTTAAAAAAGAGATTATTCTATCTAAAAACAATATAGAGAATATGATAGGAAAGAGATTATTATCATTTGCATATCCGTATGGAAGTTTAAATGAGGATGTAAAGAAAATATCTCAAGAATCTGGATATGAATTTGCTGTAGCAACAGATTCAGGAAGCATTACTTTCTCAGATGATCTTTTTGAAATTAGAAGAATAGGAATATTCCCAACGAATAACCTTTTCAACTTTAAAAGAAAAGTATCTGGTAAATACAACTTTATAAAAGTTAAAAGAGAGGAAAAAAGTTACGCTAAAAAGTAACTTAGGGAGGATTAATATGAAGAAAATATTATTGGGGTTATTAGCATTAACAATGTCAGCAACTCTATTTGCTGAAAATAAATTTGGAATTGGAGCTGGAATTGGATTATCTGATAGTATGTATAAAGGTGCAGAAGATAAAGCTTATCCAATGCCACTATTAGATATCAATTATGGTGACTTTTATGTTAAAGGTGTTACTGTAGGATATCAGTTTTATCAAGATGATGCTTTTGCGGCATCATTATTCTTAGATCCTTTAGCTGGATTTGCAGTTGATGGTGAGGATTTAAAAACAGGTTATAACAATATAGACGATAGAAAATTCCAAGCAATGTTTGGACTAAGATTAGATGCTGATACTGGATTCTATGGAATAAGAACAGGACTTACAGCACAAGTTGGTGAACATGGAGGAGAGGGAAAAATAAGTGCTTTCAAAGCTTATAAGGTAGATGAAAGACTTACAGTTGTTCCATCTGTTCATGTTAAAGGATATAATGGAGAATATACAGATTATTACTTCGGTGTAACATCTGAAGAAGCTGCTAGAAACTCTAAAATAAAAGGTTCTTATAAAGCAAATGCTGCTTACTCTATCGGATTAAATATTACTGCAGATTATAGATTAACTGATAACGTAGCACTTATGGCCTTTTTAGGTGTAGAGAGATTCTCTAGTGAGGTTTCTGATTCACCTATAGTTGAAGATGGAGTTTTATATTTAGTTGGAGTAGGAGCAAAGTACTACTTCTAGAAAAATTGAGGAGAACAAAAAATAATGAAATACAAAGCAATTATATGTGACTTAGACGGTACACTTTTAAATGAGCATCACACTATTTCTGAAGAAACACAAAAGACTATTAAAAAAGTTGTAGACTCAGGAGTTAAATTTATTATAGCTACTGGGAGACATCATAACGATGCAATGACATTTAAAGATATGCTTGGATTAGATAGTTTTTTAATCACTTCAAATGGTGCTAAGGTACATGATTATGAAAATAATGAGATTATATCTCACAATATACCTGCAGAATTAGCAAAAGATTTATTAAATTATAATTACAGTGATGAATTACACAAAAATATATACTTAGATGAAGAGTGGTTTGTAGAATCTCCATTAGAGGAAGCATTATTATTCCATAAAGAATCTGGATTCCATCACATTGTAACTTCTTTTGAGAATTTAGTTGGTAGAGATATAACTAAGTTTTTCTTTATAAGTGAAAATGAAGAGCATATTTCTCACTTAGAAAAAAACCTTAGAAAACAATTTACAGAAGGATTTAATATAACTCTTTCTTTAGGATCTTGTTTAGAGATTATGAAAGAGGGTGTTTCAAAGGCAAGTGCAATTGAGGAAGTTTTAAAAAGAGAGGGTATCGATATTAAAGATACAATCGCTTTTGGAGATGGATTAAATGACCTTGAAATGTTGTCTTCTGTTGGAAGAGGATTTATTATGGGGAACGGAAGTCCTAGATTAAAAGCGCTTCTTCCTGATAATGAAGTTATTAAAACAAACTCTGAGAACGGAGTTGCTCAAAAACTTAGAGAGTTATTCTTATAAGATATATCTAATTAAAAAAATCCTAGTTTATTTAAGATAAGCTAGGATTTTTTATATTCTTTTTTAAAGATATCTGTTTTAGAAATTAAATAATCTTTGGAAGAATCCTTTTTTCTCCTCTTTTGGTTTTTGTTGAGGAGGTCTTTGTTGTATCTGTTGCTGTTGTGATTGTGGAGCAACAGGTTGTTGAGGTGCTGGACCTGTCACTTCTTCAGAAGACATTGCTTCTGTTTTAGAAGTTGTTGTTTGAGTAGGAACATAATAACCTAAAAGTCCTGCTATACCATTTGAATATTTATTATCTTTCTCTACAGCTATTCTTCCTCTTCTTAAAAGGAAAGTTTTATCTGAAGCTGATCCATTTAATAACCCTGATATCGGGTCTAACTCTTGGTATGTAAGATTTCCATTTTTAACATGGTTATCTAAGAAACTAAACGTAGTTGGAGTATAGTAACCCTTCTCTATAATCTCTGTATAGAAGTTTTTCCAGATAGGTGCTGCGACTCCCCCTCCTGTAGCTTTAACTAAAGGATCATTATTATCATATCCAACATATATTGTAGTGACATAATCAGGTGTCATTCCAGAATACCAAACAGTTCTTGAATTGTTTGTTGTACCTGTTTTTCCACCTTGCTCAATCGGAACATTATTTATTCTAACTTGAGCACCTTTACTCGTACCCTGCTTAACAGAATTCTTCATCATATTAGTCATAAGAGCAATATCTGCACTATCAAATTTTTGCTCTATCTCAGGCTTTGCTTCGTATAGTGTATTTCCAAACTTATCAACTACTTTAGAAACGAAGAATGGTTTTATAGAGTAACCACCATTTGCAAAAACAGCGTATGATTGTGCTACTTGTAATGGAGTTCCCTCTGTAGTACCTAAAGCAGCAGTTAAATTGTTAGGAACAACAAATCCAGCATCGATTTTTTTCATTGTATCCATAAGAGCTGGAATTCCAACCTTATTTAAAAGTTTTATAGAAACAATATTTTGAGACCTATCAAAACCTTGCATTAAAGTCATACCGTTATAATATCTCTCTCCAAAGTTTCTTGGAGCCCAAGTACCATAAACAATTCTCGAATCTTCCACAACTAAATTTTCTTCATACCCTTTTTCTAAAGCAGTATAGTAAATAAATGGTTTGAAAGAGGAACCAACTTGACGCTTAGCTTGAACTGCTCTATTGAAGTTTCCAGTTTTGAATCCTTTTCCACCAATGATACTTATAACCTCTCCGTTCTTAGCGTCGATTGTTACCATCGCTCCTTGAAGTTTTTTATCATTTTTTAAACGTGGGAAGTTTTCAAAAGTATTCTTTGCTACTTTCTGAATATTTAGATCTAAAGTTGTTTCAACAAGTAATCCGTCATTATAGATTTGTTTTTCTTCAAAATTTTCAAATAAAAACTTTTGAACTAAATCTGTAAAGTCAGGAGCATTAAACTCAATTTTTTTATCTACAACATCATATATTATTGTAGTATTTTTATCTTTATAATCGTTTGAAGAAGCTTTTGATTCATTTACAAATTTATAATTCATAGCAGAATTAAACTCATCTTCTGTTATAAGATTAAACTTTAACATTTGTCTCAATATCAGTTTTTGTCTACTTAAAGATCTTTCCAAGTTAGTTCTTGGATTATACATATTAGGTCTATTAGGTATTCCTGCTAAAAGAGCAGACTCTGCTAAATTGATATCCTTAATATCTTTTCTGAAAAAATTATGAGCTGCTATTTTAACACCATATGCTCCAGCACCAAAATATATTTCATTTAAATATTTTTCCATTATCTCATCTTTAGTGTATTTTCTTTCAATTTCAAATGTTATTATAATTTCTTTTATTTTTCTAGAGAATTTTTTTTCATGAGATAAAAATGCATTTCTAGCTAACTGTTGAGTTATAGTACTTCCACCCTGAGCAGCTCTACCTGATTTCAAGTTAACTATTGCAGACCCTAAAATTCTAAATGGATCAATTCCGTAATGAGTTAAAAATTGTCTGTCCTCTATGGCAATAAATGCTTTTTGAAGATTTTGTGGAATTTTTTCAATATCCACAGGTTCTCTTGTTTCTTTTGAAATAACATCAATTATTTGTCCATTTCTATCATAAATAGTAGTAGGAATAGGAGGACTATAATTTTCAACTAACTCTGAAATATTTGGCAGTTCTTTATAGTATTTATTAACTAAAAGACCTGCCCCAATCCCTCCAACAATCCCTAAAGATATAATAAAGATGGCAACATATTTAAGAATTTTCCATTTCATAAAATATCTCCATTTTCAATTATTTTAATTACTTTGAGTTCTTTTGTCTTAATTGTCCACAAGCACCGTCAATATCAGTTCCTTTTTCTCCTCTGATAGTAGCGTTTACTTTTCTGAAATCTTTTAAATAGTTAAGTATTTTGTCAATCTTCTTTTGAGAAGGTCTTTGGTAATCTTTTCCTTCAACAGGATTACAAGGTATTAAGTTTAATATGTGATCAAAGTTATGAACAAAATCAGCTAAATAAGCTAAATCGTTTTCAGATACGTTGAAATCATTTATTAAAATGTATTCGAATGTAATTCTTCTTTTTGTTTGTCTTTGATACTCTTGTAATACTGGGAATAAATCAGCTAATGGATATCTAGTATTGATAGGCATTAACTCACTTCTTTTTTCATCAATTGCACTATGTAAAGAGATAGCTAATTCAACTGGGATTCTCTCTTCTAATAACTTTTCAATTCCAGGAATGATTCCAGAAGTTGATATAGTAATTCTTCTCTTAGAAACATTAACTCCTTTCTCACTTGAAAGAATATCTATAGCTTTTATAACGTTATCGATATTAAGCATAGGTTCTCCCATTCCCATAAATACAATGTTGTTTATTTGAAGTCCTTGCTTTAATAATCTTCTTTCAATTGTATAGAATTGGTTTACAATTTCATGTACATCTAAATTTCTAGTGAATCCACCTAATCCAGTAGCACAGAATCCACACTTAACAGCACATCCAACTTGAGATGAGATGCAAAGAGTTGTTCTGTCCTTGTGTCTTAAGATAACACTCTCTATTGTATTTCCATCTTCTAATTTGAATAGGAATTTCTCTGTTTTATCTATTTTAGATACTTGATGCTTTAATAAGTTTAAAAATGGAATATAAGCTTTTTCTATTAAAAGCTCTCTATCCTTTAATGATATGTTTGTCATATCGTTGATATCTCTTACAATTTTTTGATTTAACCATGTGAAGATTTGTTTTCCATAGAATTTCTTCATTCCTAAAGAAACGATAAAATCTGTAAGCTCTTGTTCATTTAAATTCAGTAAATTTATTTTATTTGACATATTTCCTCCATTGTTACTAATAAATACCTAATTTCCATTATAACAGATATTCCAATTATTTACAATATATTTGTAATCTCTTCCACAGAAACCTCACCTTTAAAGTTAGCTCTTTCGTTTTTTCCTCCACCTTTAATGTTATTTATGTTTTTAGAAAACTTCTTTAATAATTCTCCACAGTCAATAGATTTACTTGAAATAACTCCACCATTTTCCCAAAGTCCAATAAAAACATATTTATCAGGTATTATTTTGTTCAAATTTTCAATTATATGTTTATCATCTTTATATACAATATATTTCGTTTCATTCTTTTCAATACTTTCATTTATGATAGAAGGAGCTAAAAGTTCGCAATACTTGGCACTTAAATCTCTTATCTTGCTTTCATTTTCTTTTCTTTCAGAATTGAATTTATCAATCATAGAAAGAATCTCGTTATCTCTACAACTAAAAACTTTATTTAACTCTTTTATTACCTTATTTTTGAAAACAAAATCATTTATAGCTCTCTCTCCAGCCAAGAAATAAAATCTAGTATAATTACCTTTTATTTTTTCAAAATTGATTATTTTAAATATTCTTATTTCAGATATGTTTTTTACATGATATCCAGCACAAGCACTTGTATCTAATCCATCAATAGATATGATTCTAACGTCACCTATAACTTTCTCACTAATTTTCTTTCTGAATGTATCTATCTCATTGGCCTCATCTCTGGTTACAACTTTCTCTAGAATACTTTTCCCCTCTCCTATGTAGTCATTAATTTTTTTCTCTAATTCATCTACGAAGTTTTCATCTAAATCTTTTGAATCTAAATCTACGGTTGTATAAGTTTCAGTCATTCTAAATCCAACAGTATTTAAAGAGTAATCGTTATAAGCAACTGCAGAAAAAAGATGTTGAGCTGTATGTTGAACTCCAATATCAAAAACTCTATTTTTATCTACACTATATGTATACTCTCCTGCTGCTAACTCTCCTTCAACTATAATTTTTTTATCATCAAGAACAGTTATAATCTTAGTATCACCTATAAAACCTTGATCACCTATTTGCCCACCTTTTCCATCTATGTATAGATCATGAGTTTCAACCTCTATTAACCAGTTATCTTTCTCTTTTGAACATGAAAGTACTTTAATCATCTTTCCTCCTAAAAACCTTGATACTTTATTTTATAATGTTATAGAGAGTATTTCAATAGTTTTATTCAATATTCAAACTCTATTCAAAAAGTATACTTTGTGTTATACTATATGTAAAAAGATATAAATATAGAGGTGTAGTTATGACTAGAGAGGAAAAAATTAAAAATACATACTTGGGTGCACATGTTTCTATACAAGGTGGAGTAGTTAATGCATTTAAAAATGCTATGGATATAGATGCGAATGGATTTGGTATGTTTGTGAAAAATCAAAGAAGATGGGATGCAAAACAATATACAGAGGATGAAATTTTAGCTTTTAGAGATGCTATGAGAAGACATAAGTTTTTACCAGAACAGATTCTTCCACATGATGGTTATCTGATAAACCTAGGTAGTCCAGATCCTGAAAAAAGAGAGAAATCATTGAATGCTTTTATAGATGAGATGCAAAGAGTTAATCAATTGGGATTGATATATTTAAATACTCATCCAGGGAGTCATCTGAAAGAGGTAAGTGAAGATGAATGTATAAAGCTGATAGCAGAATCTATAAACAAAGCACATAAAGTTGTTCCTAACGTAATAGTAGTGTTAGAAAATACAGCTGGACAAGGTTCTAATATGGGATATAAATTTGAACACTTAAGAGATATAATATCTTTAATAGAAGATAAGAGCAGAATAGCTGTTTGTTTAGATACTTGCCATACAATAGCTGCAGGTTATCCTCTTTCAACAGATGAAGAGTATGACTCTACAATGGAAGCTTTTGAAAATATAGTAGGGTTTAAGTATTTAAAAGGAGTTCATCTTAATGATTCTATGTTTGGAGTTGGAAGTAAAAAAGATAGACATCATAGTATAGGAGAGGGAACAATAGGTATGAATTTTTTCAAAAGATTCATGAATGATGATAGATTTAGAAATATACCTATCGTTATGGAAACTATAGATGAAACTATTTGGAAAAAAGAGATTGAGTTACTTAGAAGTTTAATAGATTAATATAATGTCTAAATAAAAAGCCGCACTATTACTAAAGAATTAGTTTTAATAGTGTGGCTTTATAAATTTTATCTTGTCAGTTTTTTTACTGCTTTAGCTAAAGCTTTATCTTTTTCAATTTTTTCAATTTTACCTAAAAGCCAGTTTAACTCCTGATCATTTAAACGTAATTCATCCTTTATAAACTTTTCAAGTTTTTCTATTTCCATAGGTAAAAGTTCCTTCTTTAGAGAACTATTTATCTCTTGTATAGTTCTTCCACCTTCAAAGAAAAATACAATTTTTTGCCAGTTAGTCAAAAGATCTACTTTTCTAAGTAGCATAACAGCAGTATAATTTAATTCAGGTAACTGCTTAAACCCTTTTCTAGAAAGAAAAGATCTTACCTCATCATTTTTTTCAGTTTCAAAAATAATTTCACCAGCTTTTTTAGTATTCATAATTTTAGGCATTTTTGAAGTTCTATCTTTAAGTCTTAAATATTTTGAAAGAGTTAATGTTCTTGTTTCTAGATAAAACTCTAGTGCGAACTCATTAAATGTTTTATTTTCTGGAATAGTTCCGTTTTCTATATGCTCCATTAAAATATCTATTTTTTTAAAATCTACCATGTCAGTATCTCCTTTGATAAAATATTGTATTTACAAAGCTATTATAGCACATTTCTTATTAGTGAACAAATAAAAAAATCGAAAAAATAATTATTTCTATAGTTTTGTAATTTGTATTTTAAAAGCTTTATTAAAACACAACCTTATAATTTTATACACATTAAAAATATTTAAAATATTTAAAACTTGATTTTATATTTTTTAAGAATTATAATTATAATATAACAATATCAGGAGGAACAAAATTGAGATTAGATAAATTTTTAGTTGAATGTGGAATAGGAAGTAGAAGTGAAGTAAAAAAAATGATATCTTCTGCTTTAATAACAATAGATGGTGCTATATGTAAAGATAATAACAAAAGTGTAGATGAAAAAAATAGTGTTGTTGAATATAACGGAAGAAGAGTTATATATAAAGAGTTCAGATACTATAAACTTTATAAAATAGATGGTTATATTACTGCAACAGAGGATAAAAAAGAAAAAACTGTTATGGATTTACTACCTGATTGGGTAAATAAAAAAGATCTATTCCCTGTAGGTAGATTAGACAAAGATACAGAGGGATTGCTAATGTTTACTAATGATGGAAAATTGGCTCATGAAGTAACATCTCCTAAAAAGCATGTAGATAAAATATACCGTGTAGTTTTAAGAGATGATATTGGAGAGGGAGAGATTTCTCAACTAGAAACAGGAGTTGATATCGGTGGATATACAACTCAACCTGCAAAAGTTGAAGTAGTTCACTCTAAAGAGATTCTTCTTAACATAAAAGAGGGAAAATTCCATCAGGTGAAAAAAATGTTAAAAGCAGTTGGAAATGAAGTGCTATATCTTAAAAGAGAAACTTTTGGGAAATTAACTCTTGATGATATGGTTCCATGTGAGGTTAGAGAGATCGAAAGAGATGATATAATATAATTTTCCATAAAAAAAATGATAGGCCTTTTTAGGAGGGGATAATGAACGAGATAATAATTAAAGAAAAACATGAAATAAGTACCCAACGTAGAAAAAGAAAACCAAAAGAGGAAAAGAAAAGTATATTTGAAATCTATAAATCTCCTAAAACAATGAAGGATTACTTTTTTTATTTAAAGGACTTTTTGACATATGTATATGATGGTGACTCACCAATAGAAGGTGATGAGATAATTGAGCTTATGACAGGAATTGAAAAAGGTGATATTGAAGATTATCTGTCTCATCTTATAAATGAAAGAGATATGAAGAAAACATCTGTAAATAAAGTTATCTCATCTTTAAAGTCTCTTTATAGAGAGTTAGAAAAAAATGGATATGAAAATCCATTTAAGTATATTGGTCTATTTAAAACAAGTCGAAATTTAGATAACATATTAAAAGTTTCATTTGATGATATTAAAGAGATTTTAAAAAATTATAAAATTAATGGAGAAAAGGAGTATAGAAACACATTGATTTTACATACACTTTTCTATACAGGAATGAGAAGTCAAGAGTTACTCTCTTTACAATTCAAACATATCTTAAAAAGAAATGGTGAGTATTTTGTTAAATTAGAAAAAACAAAAAGTGGAAGAGAACAGTATAAACCACTACACAATTTTTTGATAAAAAAGATAGATGACTACAAAAATTATTTGACTAATGTTTATGGAGTAGATGAGGAGAGTTTAGAAGAACAGTATCTTTTTTATAGCTCTTTCGAAAAAAATAAACCTCTTTCTTATAGAGGGTTGTATAATGTTATTCAAGAAATGGGAACTGTTATCAATAAAGATATCAGTCCTCATAACATTCGTCATGCAATTGCAACAGAACTTTCATTAAATGGAGCAGATCTTATAGAGATAAGAGATTTTTTAGGGCATTCTGATACAAAAGTTACAGAGGTTTATATAAATGCAAAATCACTTATCGAAAAAAGGGTGCTTGATAAAATACCTGTGCAAAGTATGGATGATGATATCTAAAATCCTTAAAAATTAATAATTACATATTTATATAAATAATTTTAATGAAAATAATCGTTATTTTCGCTATAAAACTACATATAATTAACATTATATGTAGTTTTCTTTTTATAAATCATGAATAAAAATTATTAGAAATAATTTTAGGAGGTTTTATGCATTTTATTGATTCTGATTTAATAAACAATATATTTACTCCTCGGAAAGGTGATGAGTATAAAGGAGATTTTGGTCATACTTTAATTTTGTGTGGAAGCAAAGGGATGGTTGGATCTGGATTTTTTTCTAGTATGGGAGCTGTAAAATCTGGTTCGGGTCTTACAACTTTAGGAAGCTATAAAGAAACTTTTGATATTTTCTCGGTAAAATTAAATGAGGTTATGTTAATAGATTTAGATGAGATTAATATTTTAGAAATTTTAGATAAATATTCAAGCATTGTTTTTGGATGTGGATTTGGTATAAATGATAAAAATGAACAACTCTTAAAAGCTCTATTAGTAAATTATAAAAAACCTATAATTATAGATGCAGATGGAATTTCTATTTTGTGTAAAAATAATAATTTGAATATTTTGAAAACCAGACATCACCCAACAATTTTGACTCCTCATTACGGAGAATTTTCTAGGATGACAGATTTGGATATAGAGTATATAAAATCTAATCGAATAGAAATCGGGAAAGAGTTCAGTAAAAATTACAATTGCATTTTGATTTTAAAAGATCATAGAACTCTGATAGTAGAAGGAGATAAATTTTTTATAAATACAACTGGAAATAGTGTTATGGCTAACGGAGGTATGGGAGATATTTTAAGTGGAATGATTGGAAGTTTTATTAGTCAAAAATACTCTTCTTTGGATGCTGTACTTTTATCTACATTTTTCCATGGTTCAGCTGGAGATTTTTTTTCAAACTCTTATCATTCTGTAACTCCAACAGAATTAATAAACATACTTCCTAAAATAATAAAAAAGAGATAAGATTTTAATCTTATCTCTTTTTCTTATAACTCTATTATATTTTTTAATTTTTAATCGAATGTGGAATCATTAAAGAAATAAACATCAAGACTATTCCAATGATAACTCCCACCCAAGGAGTTGAATGAAATATAAAATTATAATTATCACTTAAAAATATCAAGGTTGTTTTGCCACCAAGAACATTTTCAAAAAGTCCGATACTTTTAAATACGGGATACAATGATGTAAATAAAAATGCACCGACTAAACCACCAAGAATAACATAAATACTTTTTAAATATCCAGCTCCAAAACTGGCTATAGCTGTTCCTGGGCAAAGTCCTATCAGTCCAAAACCGAAAGCTAAAATAAAACTACCCAAAATTACACCTAAGTTCATAGTTTTTATACTAAAATGACCTAAGTCTATAAAATCAAAAGCCACTCCTAAATATGTTAAACTCATACCCCAACCGATAGCAAATATAATAATTTTCATAAGTGTTAAATCTTTTAAGTTAAGCATATTTCTAATTACAACTCTATTTGTAGCTCCAGCATAATAAAGTCCTAGTCCAAATAGAATTCCAAGAATTAAACCTAAAAAAGGTACGTTTCCTAAAATCAAATGTTTCATTTTTACTCACCTACCTTTTTGGCAATTAATATAGCCACCGGAAAAAGAATAACAGTGAAAATTATACTACTTATTGCAAGTTGCATAACTCCACTCATCATATGCCCACTTGTACATCCACCTGCCATTCTTGCTCCAAAAAGCAATAAAACTCCACCTATAAAAAGCTTAATTCTTGAGATATCATCTTTTTCTAAAAGATTAGTCAACTCTATAAAATCTTTATTTTTTCTAAAAAATATCTTCCCGAGCATACCTCCTAAAAATATACCCAAAGCAAAAATTAAACCAAAATTATATGGAACAGCAATACTTTTGGCTATACCGTCTTGATTATAATACTCCACAGTACTATAAAAATCTTTTCCAGCTCTGAAAACTATATCTTCTTGAAAAGATGTTTGCATCATTCCAGATAAAACACTAAACTGGGTTGAAATTCCAATTGGTTTAATCAAAAATAAAGATATAAAAAAAACTGAACCTAAAACAATACCTTTTAAAATCCATTTGTTTTTCATATTTTTTCCTCCTCTATAGAACTTTATCTGTAACTTTTTATTCGGAAAAAAATTATTTTTTCTTTTTTATAATTTATATAAAAAAAGGAGTAGAACACTCTACTCCTTATAAAACTATACTAGTTCACCTTTTGCTATAACTTTTTTCAATTTTAAATGTTTATCTAAAATTACGATATCTGCAAAATATCCAGGTGATATTTTTCCATATTCATTATCTATATTAATTGCTTTAGCTGGATAAAGAGTTGCCATTCTTATAGCCTCTTCTAAAGTTATGTCACAGAATTTAACTAGATTTCTAACTCCAGCATCCATAGTTAAAGCTGAGCCACCTAAAGTTCCATCCTCTCCAAAACATTTACCATCTTTATAGTAAACCTTATTTCCTTCGAAGTAGAAATATTCCATATCTGTTCCTACTGGTGCAGCAGCATCAGTAACTAAGAACAATCTTTCACCCATAATTTTTATAGCTGATTTTATAGCTGAATAATGACAATGGAAACCATCAGCAATAACTCCTGCTTTTATATCACTATCAAATATAGCTCCTACAACTCCAGGCTCTCTATGATTAAAAGAAGTCATAGCATTATATAAGTGAGTTGCAAGTGTTATTCCGAAACCTTCTTTTTCTTTCACTTCTTCATAAGTAGCGTTAGAATGCCCAACTGCTACATGAATACCTGCTAAATTAAGTTTCGAAATGATTCCTTTTTCTGTATTTTCTGGTGCTAATGTAATTATTTTTACATTTTCTTTTCCAGCAGCAACAATTTTATCTATCATAGCTTCATCAGCTTTTCTTATAAATTTAGGATTATGAATCCCTTTTTTATCTTTAGAGATATAAGGTCCTTCTATATGTAACCCTAAAATTCCATACTTACCTTTATTCTCAATACTTTGAACTAATTCTAAAGCTTTTTCTATATTTTCATCTCCAGTTGTAATTAACGTTGGAGTAAATGACGTACATCCGTATCTTAAATTTGTTTTATGCATAATTTCTAAAGTTTTTAAACTTATATCATCGTTGAAAAGAACTCCTCCACAACCATTAAGCTGTAAATCTATAAATCCAGGAGTTACATATCCTTTTTCTGCATCAATAACTTCTATTTCTCCATACACAGTTTTCAATTCATCTTCAGACAGTATATCTACTATTCTCTCTCCATCAAGAACTAAAGCTTTTCCAGTATAGAATTTATTTCCTATAAATAACTCTCCATTTATTATAGCTTTCATTAACAATCCATCTCCTTACTTTCCACAGCTTTTATATAATTCTTCAATTAATAAATCTGTATCTAAGTTAGCTTTTTCAATATCTTTAAAGTATCTATAAGTTCCAACTTTTAACTCTGTACAAGCAGCTTCGTCAGAAACAATAATTCCTTTTGGATGTAACTGAAGAGCACTAATAGTCCACATATGATTTACACCTTGTTCAACTGCATGATGTAAAGCTCTTGCTTTTCCATGTCCATTTACCATTATTAAAACTTCTTTTGCATCAAGAATTGTTCCAACTCCTACTGTCAATGAAAGTTTTGGTACTCTATCTACATCTCCTCCAAAGAATCTAGCGTTAGCTATAATCGTATCCATAGTTAACTCTTTATCTCTAGTTCTTGAGCTTAAAGATGATCCAGGCTCATTGAAAGCAATATGTCCATCAGGTCCGATTCCTCCTAAGAATAAATCGATTCCTCCAACTGATTTTATTTTTGCTTCATAATCTTCACACTCTTGTTTGTAATCAGTTGCTAAACCATTAAGTATATTTATATTTTCTTGTTTTATATCTATATGTTTAAAGAAATTCTCATACATATAGTAATGGTAACTTTGATCATTAGCTGGAGATAATCCAACATACTCATCCATATTAAATGTAATAATGTTTTCAAAAGATATTATTCCATCCTTACAGAATTGAATTAATCTTCTATACATTTCTAGAGGTGTTCCTCCAGTAGGTAATCCTAATACGAATGGTTTTTCAGCTGTTGGCTTTGCAGCTAATATTTTTTTTGCAACATATACAGCTGCCCAATCCCCAATATTTTTTTCTGTTATAATTACTCTCATTAAAATCACTCCCTTGATTTAATTATATATTCTATAATAAAGTTACCATTTATTTTCTTAAAAGTCAATCTTTTTCGAAACTTTTTTTCTTTAGAGTTTCATTTTAATGAATTATATTTACATTTTGAATTTTTTTACACTCTCAACAGCATCACCAATTAACCTATTTGCTGTATCTCTATCCATTTGAATCAATTTTATATAAAGAATATCAATAACAGTAAGTTGAGCCATT
Source organism: Cetobacterium sp. ZWU0022 (assembly GCF_000800875.1). Lineage (NCBI taxonomy): Bacteria > Fusobacteriati > Fusobacteriota > Fusobacteriia > Fusobacteriales > Fusobacteriaceae > Cetobacterium > Cetobacterium sp. ZWU0022. Next base: position 25,455 of record NZ_JRJZ01000105.1, on the reverse strand, counting down.
CTAGAAGAAAGTGAAGTAGATCTTAAGTTACTTTTTTCTACAATTGTACTAAGAGAAATGTCTCCGATATCTTTTATTGGATTTGTAGCAAATTTAGTTAATGTGATTACCTTAACTCCTCTATCTTTGAATTCTAAAATACTTTGATAAATATCTAATGTTTGCCCACTATATGATATAACAAATACAACATCTCCCTCTCCTGCTGTTGATGCATTTGTCAGTTGAATATGTTGATCAGTTTCAAATATAACATTTTTTCCTAACTCCCAAAGCTTGTATTGGAAATCTCTCGCAATAATTCCTGAGAATCCAGCTCCTAGAATAAATATTCTATTAGCTTTCTCAATAGCTTCAGCAGCCTTTTCAATCTCTTCAAAATTCAAAATTTTATATGTATCTTCAACACTTTTAATATTTTCATAAACTACTTTCTTAGCTAGGACCTCTGTGTTGTCTTCAAACTGAATTTCATCATAAATTATATTTATCTCTTTTTCGTTGTTTCTCATAGCTAAATCACCAGCTAAAGCTATTTTAAATTCAGGAAATCCTTTAAATCCTAGTTTCTTAGCAAATCTAACAACTGAAGCCTGACTTACATCACATTTTATTGCTAAATCATAAGTATTCAAAACTTTTATTGCATCTGTATTTTCTAATAAAAAATTTGATATTCTTTTCTCATTTTTTGTAAAACTTTCTTGAAACTCTTTTAATTTTATAAGTGTACCACCCATTATTCATCCTCCATTTTTATATTTTCTCTTTTTTTAAGTTCTTTTTCTATTTCATTTAAAACTTTACGTTTATTTAAGCTCCACTGAGGTTCTATAACCTCTTCCTTTTTTCCATCGCCAGTTATTCTATGTACAACCATATTTTCTGGAAGTGATTCTAAAATTGTTACAACCATCTCTACATACTCTTCCAAAGAAAAAACTTTAAATTTAATCTCATTATAAAGCTTTTCTAATCTTGTTCCTTTTATAATATGAAGAGAATGAATCTTTATTCCCCAAGCACCAGAATCAACAATACACTTGGCAGTTTTTAGAATATTCTCTCTCTCCTCGTTAGGTAGACCAATAATCATATGTGTTACAAACTTTATGTTTTTTTCTTTTAATCTTTTTGCGGTATCTAAATAAACAGGTAAATCATAACCTCTATTTATAAGTTTAGCTACTTTATCATCCACAGTTTGTAATCCTAATTCTAACCAAAAGAAATATTTTTGATTAATTTCATCTAAAAGTTGTAAAATATCATCATCAATACAATCAGGTCTAGTTCCTATAGCTAATCCTAAAACTTTAGGATGGTTCAATGCCTCATAGTACATCTCTCTTAAATGTTTTACATCACCATATGTATTTGTAAAATTTTGAAAATAAGCAATTACTTTCTTATCCTTTATTTTATCTTGAAGAAATTCTAATTGTTCATCTATTTGCTCTGTTATAGTTTTTTTTCTACTTCCTGCAAAATCACCACTTCCAGCATCACTACAAAATACACATCCTCCATAAGCAACTTTACCATCTCTATTAGGACAAGTGAATCCACCGTCTAAAGAAACTTTAAAAATTTTCTCTTTGAATGTTTCTTTGAAATAATCATTGAGTGAATAGAACCTTCTATTATTATACTTAACCATCTATCTTTTCCTTTTCTCTCTCTTTTTCAATTCTTTCCAATTTAGAATAGATACATCCACAATAATCTTGTCTATATAGTTCGTGTTCTTTAGAAAGTGTAACACTTCTTAAGTATCTACTTTTTTTCTTAAAATCGCCTTTTAAAAATTTAACACCATACTCTTTTTCAAGTTCAATCCCTATCTCATTGATCCATTGAGAATTTTTCATAGGACTGATACTTAATACAGTTGTAAAATATTCGTATCCCAGCTCTTTTGCTTTTTTAGCTGTAGCTTCCATTCTTAATCTATAGCACTTATGGCATCTAGCACCTCCCTCCTTTTCTTTTTCAAAGCCTTTTATTTTTTCTATAAAATCTTTTCCAGGACTATACTCTCCTTCTATAATAGTCATTCCAAATTCCATAACATCATTAAAAGTATATTGCTCTTCTAATCTTGTTATATATTCCTCTTTTTCAGTAATATTAGGATTATAAAAATATATATCAATATCTACATATGTTTTTAAATACTCAAGTATTGCACAGCTACACGGTGCACAACAAGAATGTATCAATAATTTTTTCCCACTATTAATACCAATCTTATCAAGTTCTTTTTGCATCTCTAATTCATAGTTTGTTTTCATATAATCATTCCTTTTTTCATTTATATATTGATTATATCATATAATCTAGTGTTTTTTTAAGGTTTCTGTTATAATTAAATTAAATATTTTTCGGAGGTGTTTTATGAATAAAAAAATTTTTGTTATGTTAGCTAATGGATTTGAACTTATTGAAGCGATGGCACCAATAGACATTTTAAGAAGAGCTGGATTAAATGTTGTAACTGTATCTACTTTAGAAAACTCTTTAGAAGTTGAATCAGCTCAAAAAGTTAAAGTTTTAGCTGATACTAATATTGAAAATATAAATTCAGGAGAGGGAGTTATGGTTGTTATTCCTGGTGGATTCCCTGGATTTGTTAATCTTAGAACAGATGAAAAAGTTGTTGAAATTGTAAAAGAATATTTAAATGATAATAGATACGTAGGTGCTATATGTGGAGGACCTACAATTTTAGGTATAAACGACTTAGTTGGAGATTATAAATTCACTTGTCACACTTCTGTAAAAGATGATATGAACAGTTCTAATTATATGGAGGGGGATGCTATTATTGACAGAAATTTAATCACATCTCCAGGAGCTGGAAAATCTCTTGAATTTGGATTTGCTTTAGCTAGTATTTTTGTAGATGAAGAAGCAATATTAAAAGTAAAAAAAGGTATGGAGTTAGCATAATAAAATATATTTAAATAAAAATAAAATGAAGAGATCATATTAGACCTCTTCATTTTTTAATTTTTTTACTCTTCGTCCTCTTCATCTTCTTCGTCAAAGAAACCGTCATACATTTCATCTTCCTCTTCAATTAGAAGAAAATCTATTTCATCAATGCAGTTTTCTAATTTTAAATTTTCAGGTAACTCATCTTCATTTAAGAATTTGAAATCTTCATCCTCTAACGTTGCTAAGAATAAGTGAGGTAAGAATCTATCAAACTCACTCATATAAGTAGTAGCACCAAAAGGTTGCCCTTGTTTTGAATTTTTATTTAACTCTCTAGAGTATTTTGTATGATTTGAACAATCGTGAACAACAACTGGCCAGTTTTCTTCAACAGCCGCTTTCATCAATTTAAATGTAATCTCTCTAGACCAAAGTGGAGATATATATCCTCTTCTAGCCATATACATTCTCTCTCCAACATAGTTATTTATATTGTCCTCTCCAAAATGAAGTTCAGCACAATTTATAAAATCTATACCTGTATTTAAAATAGCTTCTTTTTTCTTTAGAAACTCACTATAAAACTCTGGAGTCATTGGAGTTTCTATTCCTACCATTGGAATATATTCTTTTGCAATAGCCATGTTTTCAATAACTTTGTCACTACACTTAACAGCACCTAAATTAAATCTTAACTCATTTAATCCAGCTTCTCCTAATTTTTGTAGGTTTTCTCTTGTGCAAAGAGATCCGTTTGTATACATATGTTGATATACTCCAGCATCACTAAGTTTTTTAATAATTCCATAGTATTTTTCAATTTCTAAGAATGGTTCTAAATAAACATATGCAATTCCACTTGGTTTTTTCTGTATTGATAATAATAGGTCTATATCCTCTTCATAGTAAAGAGTTTCTCCAATTTCCCACATTCCATCAGGGATAGGCTCTTGATTATCGATATTATCATGGTAGTAACAAAACTTACAAAGTAAATTACATTCATGAGTTTTTCTTATTCCACCTAGACCGTCACCAAATAAGCAAGAAACACAACCTTTTGGAAACTTTTGCTGATCTCCTACAAAGAATGTTCTTCCTTTTAAATCTTTTAAATCTCCAATTTCAGATTTCATATCAGCATGTTTTTTATTTACTGCTAACTCAATCTGTCTCATAGTTGACTCTATAATCGGATTAAATCTTTTATATACCTCTGTTTTATCTCCTGAAAGAGATGATAAATGGCTAAACCATTCTAACGCATCTTTTTTTGAAATTCTCATTATTTCTCTCCTATTCTTTAACTACTCTAATTATTCTTTTGTTGCAAATGCTAAATCTATAATCTTAAACCCATCAATGGCGGCACTGATTATTCCACCTGCATACCCAGCTCCCTCTCCTATTGGATAAAGTCCTTTTGTATTGATTGATTCTCCAAGTTCATTTCTAGTTATTTTTACTGGTGCAGAAGTTCTTGTTTCTGGACCAATTAAGTTTGCATGCTCACTTATAAAGTTTCTTTGAGTTTTTTCCCAATATCCCATAGCCATTTTCATATTATCAGCTATAACTTTAGGGAATAGGTTATTCAAATCGTAACTCTTAAGTTCCATCTCATAACTCGATTCTATTTTTCTATTTGTTTTCTTTCCTTTTAAGAAATCCAATGTATTTTGATAAAGAGCTCCATAGTTTCCAACCTCGTCGTATGTTGCTTTTTCTAATTTATCTTGATATTCCATTCCTGAGAATAGCTCATCTCCGAATTCGTTTGCTTTTACTCCTACAACTAAAGCCGAATTAGAGAATCTGCCATCTCTTGTAGAGTAACTCATTCCATTTACTAAACTTCCACCCTCTTGCGATGCAGCATTAACTATCACTCCACCTGGACACATACAGAATGAGAATACTCCTCTCTCCTCTTCTCTATTGTTATAAGTTAAGCTATACGTTGCGGCTTCTAAGTTTGGATGAGATGCCATCTTCCCATATTGCATAGCATCTATATCAACTCTTGGATGTTCAATTCTAGCCCCTATAGCAAATGGTTTATTTTCCATAAATACACCTTTAGAATGTAACATTCTATATGTATCTCTTGAAGAGTGTCCAATTCCTAAAACAATATGATCAAACAGTTCAATCTCTTCAGTTACAATTGAAGACTTTAAGTTTTGAAGTTTTAATCCTTTTACTACTCCATCTAAAATAATAATATCTTTTATTAGAGTACTGAAGTGAAACTCTCCACCCATTTTTATAATTTTCTCTCTCAGATTTTTTACTACTACTTTTAAAATATCTGTTCCTACATGTGGTTTATAATCCCAAAGAATTTGTTCTTGAGCTCCATTCTCTACTAACTCTAAGAAAACTTTATTCATGTATCCACTTTTAACTCTAGTGTTTAGCTTTCCATCCGAGTAAGTTCCGGCTCCTCCCTCTCCAAATTGTATATTCGAGTTTGGATTTAGCATACTGAACTTTACAAATTCATCGATAGTCTTATCTCTATCATCAACTTTTTCTCCACGTTCATATATAATCGGTTTAATTCCAAGTTCACATAGTCTTAAAGCTGCAAATAGACCAGCTGGTCCTGCTCCAATAACAGCAACTCTTTCTATTCCTGACTTTGCAGTTAAAACATCTTCTAAAATCTCTTTAGCTAGATTAACATTTGTTAAAGTAGCTACATCTACATCACTTTTTAGTGTTACCTCTATATTGTAAACAAATTTTATATCCGTTTTTTTCCTACTATCTATTGATCTCTTTGAGTATTCTATTCTCTCTATATTTTCTGCTTTAATACCTCTTTTGATGATCTCTTTTTTCAGTTCAAGGTTTTGATCTCTCTCAATAGAAACATTAATATTGTTTATAACAACTTTCACTTTACACCTCTTTTTCAATAAAAAAGCTTCGAATGTTATTCTCCAAAAGAATTGTATTCGAAGCATTCCATAATTATCCTATTTTTTCCTCTAAAGTTTTACCAACTCTAAATTTAACAACTTTTTTCTCTTTTAATTTCATTTTCTTACCTGTTTGTGGGTTTCTTACGTGTCTGGCTGCTCTAGTAACTACTTCAAATTTTCCCCATCCGATAAATGATACTGGTTCACCTTCAACTAGCTTTTGTTCAACTAAATCTAAAAATAACTTAACTGCTTTCTCTGCATCTTTTTTAGTGTATTCACCTGTTTTTGCAAATAATTCGATAAACTCTTTTTTAGTCATTGTTACCCTCCTTGAACTATTATAAAATATAGTATACAAGAAACCAAAAACTTGAAAACCCTTGATTTATGGTATCTTTAAACCGATTATACTCACTAAACCCTTAAATGTCAATAGTTTATAGTGATTTTTTTAGTTTTTTTGCTTTTTTCTACTAAATAATACCATAAAGGTAGATAAAAATCAATTAAAGATAACCTTTTTAAAAAAATTTTATTTGATTATTCCTCTCTCCTTATATGATAAAAGTTGAGGTAACATATATTTTTCATACAGTTCTGGAGTATATATTTTTATAACTTCAGCTCTTTTTAAAACCATCTCTAACGGAGCATTAAATTTTTTCCAAGTATGACCATCTGAAGTTAAATTTTGCATAAACCCTTGATATCTATCACACACATTTGCAAATTTAGCTTCATTGCTCTCACAATCTTCAAATTCTATCCATAAATTTAAGAAATACTCTTTTTGATCTTCTGGTAGGAGAGAGAAAATTTTTACAGCGGCTTTCAGTTCCTCTTCTCTCTTATCTGCTCTTTGAGCACCAAAAGCGGGAGTATCTCCTGCGTAAATTTCAACTAAGTCATGTATAAGTATCATTTTTAATGATTTCTCTAAATCTACCTCTTCTATAAAATACTCTTTTATAGTTAATGCTACTAGGGCCATATGCCAGCTGTGCTCTGCATCGTTTTCCTCTCTTTTTCCTTCAACAACTAAAGATTGTCTGAAAACATCCTTTATTTTGTCAATTTCAAATAAAAATTCCATCTGCTTTTGTATTCTTTCCATTTAAACACACAACCCCTTTTTTTAGTTTCGTTTTTATCTTCTATAACGCTTTTTTTGCTCTTCTATATTTTTTGTTCTTGCGTTTATTTTCTTATTGTATTTCTTTTTAGGAAGTTCTAGTGTTGACATGACCCCTGTAACATATTCAATCTCTTTTTCTGGAATAGCTATTCCCATATGCTTTTGAATATCAACTAACATCTCTGTATTTCTATCAGTTACAAAAAGATATGAGTCCCCTTTCTCTCCGGCTCTTCCTGTTCTACCAATTCTATGGATGTAGCTCTCTACGTCCTCTGTTATATCATAATTAAAGATATGAGTTACACCTGTTATATCGACACCTCTAGCGGCAACATCAGTAGCTACTAAAAATTGAAACTCTACATCTTTAAAGGCTTTCATTATTTTTTCTCTTTTAGCTTGTGGAATATCACTATGAAGCTTCTGACAAGAGTATCCTCTTGCCGAAAGTTCCTCTTCTAAACTATCCACTCTAACTTTTGTTCTACAGAAAATAATTCCCATAAATGGATTTGTTTCATTAAGAAGAGAGCAAAGAGTATCTAACTTTCTTCTATCACTTGTTTTAATTAGATGTTGATTTATATTTGCTAATTTATTTTCTTTGCTTTCTATAACTATATTTACCGGCTCTTTTGTTATTCTGTACGCCATTTTCTTAACTGTTGAATCAATTGTTGCTGAGAAACATAAAGTTTGTCTTTTTCTATTACAAACTTCTATAATTTTATCAATTTCATTTCTGAATCCCATAAGTAGCATTTGATCTACTTCATCTAAAATAAGAGTTTTTATCTTAGAAAGATTTATTGCCTTTCTTTCTATCAAATCTACTAATCTTCCAGGTGTACCTATAACGATATCAACTCCTGCATTCAGATTTTCAATTTGTCCTGCAATCTCTCTCCCTCCATAAGTAAGAAGTATTTTCTTATTTTCAAAATTTATTTTTTCTAACTCATCAGCAATTTGAATAGCTAACTCTCTTGTAGGAACTACTATTAATGCTCCTGGTTCTTTTCCAGATTTATTTAACTTTTGTATTAATGGAATTCCAAAGGCAAATGTCTTTCCACTTCCTGTTGAAGCTTGCCCTATTACATCTTTATCATTTAAAATTACTGGAATAGCCTCTATTTGAATCTCTGTTGGTTCTTTTATACCTTTTTTAGCTAAAAGATCAACTATATTTTTATTAACTTTTAATTCATTAAAATTACTCACATATTCTCCTTTAATCACATATATTCTTCAATTGTTTATTATAGCATTAATCTCTAAAAAAAGAAATAAATAAACATAAGTTTAATTCTATAATTTTAATCTTTGACTTTTGTAAAAAATCTGTTAAAATATATTTATTTATTTTTTTTATATTTAGGAGGAATTTGTAATGCAAGATTGTCTAAGCGGACAAAAATATATACTAGTTTTTGGAGCTTCTGTTGTTGATATGTTTGGTTTTTGCAACTCATCATACAAAGCCTGTGATTCTATTCCAGGAAAGATAAAAATATCTTTTGGAGGAGTTTCTAGAAATATAGCTGAGAATATGGCCAGAGTTGGAATTAAAACTAAATTTATATCAATTGTAGGAGACGATGAGATTGGTCGTTCTATGTTAACACACTCTTTAAAAATTGGATATGATATGACTAATTCTCTAATTTTAGAGGGAAAAAGTACACCTACATATATGGCGATACTAGATCAAACTGGAGAAATGGTTTCAGCTGTTGCTGATTTAGATAGTATTAGTGCTATGACAACAGACTTCATAGATTCTAAGGGACCTATGATTGAAAATGCTGCTTTCACATTCTTAGATGCGGATGATCCTAGCAACTTAGAATATCTTTTAACTAAATTCAATGGAAAAACTAATTTCATTCTAGATCCTATCTCTTCTACAAAAGCTGAGAAAGTAAAACATCTAATTAAATATTTCCATACTATAAAACCTAATAGAGTTGAAGCAGAGGTTTTATCAGGAATAAAAATAAATACTAGAGAAGATTTAGAGAAGGTTGGAAAATACTTCCTTTCTCTAGGAATTAAAAATGTATTTATTAGTTTAGATGCAGATGGAATCTATTATACAAATGGAACAGAAAGTGGAACTTTAAAAGCTACTGATGTTACAGTTAAAAATGTAACTGGAGCAGGAGATTCTTTCGTTGCTGGATTAGGATTTGGGTACATGAATGACTTATCTATAAAAGATACAGTTAAGTTTGCTATGGCTATGTCAATTGTTACAATAGCTCACGAAGAGACTATTCACCCGAAAATGGGGCATGAATTAATCGCAGAGATTATAGAAAAAACAAATTGGATAGAAAATTAAAAAAATGGACTTTAAAGTCCATTTTTTTTCTAATTTTTTTTGAATATAAAAAGCTGGCTTAGCCAGCTTTTAAATCTATCTTTTACTTAATTATTATTCCTCTTCTAAAATAAGCTCATTAAATCTTTTTTTGTCATTCACCACTCTATTTTTACTTTTTTCTTTAAAATCCTTTTTCATTTTCAGAACCTTTTTTTTATCCTCTTTAGTTCCTCCTCTTCCAAATTCTTTTGGAATGTAATCCATTTCATCATCTTCGAATTGATCAAAGTTCATTCTTCCGTTAGCCATTTTAATCTCCTTTTAATTTTTGAGAAAGTATTTAACTTTCTATTAAGATATTTATTATATTTTCCTCATTTTGTCAATAGATTTTTAATTAAATTATTTTTAACACTTTAAATATACTGATTTTTAAATATTTTTCCTTTTTTGAGTAGATATATTATTTTTAATATATCTATATCATATAATTATTATATTTGTTAAATTTATTAATTTCATATATACTAAACTCAGTACATTATTTCCTTATGATGTATAGTAAAGTGTGTGTGTGGTGAAAAATGGGTTCTTTGAAAAAAGGACCCATTTTTCTTTTTATAGAAAATGAGTCCTTTTTACTTTATATTTATTTTATTATTCGTATACCCTCATTTTAAATAATGAAGATTGAGATCCGTTATATTTACTTAAATTCTTAGTTACCATTATTAAAGTTACAATTCCAGCAATCAAATCACAAATAGGTTGTGCTAACCATATTCCTGTTAATCCGTACATTTTAGAGAAAATCATAATTAAAGGAATTAATAGTATAACTTGTCTTAATAAACTTAAGAACATCGCTGCCTTCCCTTCTCCTATAGCTAAGAAATAGTTACTTCCAGCCATACCTACAGCAATTGCAGGCATCGCCATTAAATATATTCTCATACCGTGAATCGAAATTGCCATAATATCAGGATTTTTATTAAATAATCCAATTATAGCTGCTGGGAAAACTTCAACTAAAAATAATGCGATAGCAAAGATTATTATTCCAGACCATGTCGCAATTTTATAAGCTTCTTCCATTCTCTTGTATTGCTTAGCACCAAAATTATAACCAATAATAGGTTGAGCACCTTGAGAAATTCCATAAACTGGCATGAAGCAAAGTAGCGCGACAGCATTTACGGTTGCCATAGCACCTATTGCTAAATCTCCACCATGTAACTTCAAAGCGTTATTATTTACAACTTGAACCATACTTGTTGCTAGTTGCATTGTAAAAGGTGAAATTCCGATTGCCAAAATTAATTTTACAATATCTTTATCTAAAGCTAAATTAACTTTTTTAATTTTTAAATTTGATTTTTTACTCATATAGTATGCAAATGATAAAACTGCTGTCATAACTTGTGATAACACAGTCGCTATTGCAGCTCCTTTTATTCCTAGTCCAAATGTAAATATAAAAATTGGGTCTAGCACTATATTAACAAAACAGCTTATTACCATTATAGCTGAACAGATTTTAGGATTCCCATCAGCTCTTATTGTACTATTTAAAGCATATCCCATTATATTAAAAACAGTTCCATAAAGTATAATTGTTATATATTCTCTTGCGTACTTCAGTGTATTTTCACTTGCTCCGAAAGCTTTTAATATAGGATCTTTATATATACTTCCTAAAATTGTTATTACTAATCCTAAAATTATAGATAGTGTGATAATATTTCCCATTATTTTTTCAGCGCTATCTCTTCTCTTTTCTCCTAATTTAATTGAGATGTTAGCTGTAGCTCCTATTCCTATTAACATTGAAAAGGCTAAAGCTATTGTAACTATTGGCATAGTTATCCCTACTCCTGTTATGGCCAAAGCTCCAACATCTTTCATATTCCCTATAAATATTCTATCCACAACATTGTATAAGGCACTTACTAGCATACTAATTATGGCAGGAATAGAATACTTTACAAGTAATCTCTTGATATCTCCATTATGTAGTGTTAATTCTTGTTTCACATTGTCCTCCTTAATTTTTTCTCATCCTTTCATCATAACATTTTTTTTAAAAATATGATATAATTTATTTAAATTTTTTAGGAGGTTTTTGATGAAAATTTTTAGAAATAGCTGTTCTTTAGATTGTTTTGATGTTTGTAAAATTGATGTCTATAAAAAAGATGGAAGAGTTGTAAAACTAGAAGGAAGTAGAGACAATTCGTTAACTGATGGATTTTTATGTTCAAAAGGTTTAAAACATTTAAATCGTTTGTATGATGAAAATCGTATTTTAAAACCTCTATTAAAAGTAGGAGAGGGATTTAAAGAAATCAGCTTTGAAGATGCAATAGAAATTGTAAATTCAAAGTTAATAAAAATAAAAAAAGATGGACTTACAAATTCAATCATTCACTATAGCGAGTCAGGAGCTGGTGGATTATTAAAAGGTATTCACGATATATTTTTTAATTTTTTAGGTGGAATATCTACAGCAACAGGTGGAACTTGCTGGTCTGCTGGATGTGCTGCTCATGATTATGATTTTGGTGGAAGACAAACTAGTGATTTAGATGATATGAAAAATGCTAATGTAATTATTCTTTGGTCTAGAAATCCTGCAGTGACTTCTGTTCATCTTTATAAAAAACTTGTTGAAATGAAAAAGTTAGGAATTAAAATAGTAACTATTGATTTTAGAAAAAATGAAACATCAACAATAAGTGATCTTCATATAAATTTGAGAGCTGGAGGTGACGGAGCTTTAGCTTTAGCTCTAAGTGGATTAGCTTTAGAAAAAAATACTGTAGATAGAAATTTTATAGATGAAAATATCTATGGATTTGAAAAATTCTCAAAATATCTTTCAACATTAAATATGAATGAATTGATTGAGGAGTGTGGTGTATCAAGCGAAAAAATTAATGAGTTATTTAAATTAATATCTATTGGAAATGTAATGACCTTTATAGGTTATGGTATGCAAAGATATATTAACGGTGGAAATAATGTTAGAGCTATCGATGCTTTAATGTCTATGACAGGAAATATTGGAAAAAGTGGAGCTGGTGTTTTTTATTCTAGTAAAATATATCCTCAAATTTTAAATAGAGATCCATACCTTAGTTCGAATTACGCGATTAATTCTAGAGAGTTCGCAATCACAAATTTTGCTAATTTCGTAAAAGAAAATACTATTGAAGCTATTTTTATAAGTAAGGCTAATCCTTTGAATCAACTTCCTGATTTAAATAAAACTTTAGATGCATATAAATCTATTCCATTTAAAGTTTGTTTTGATATGTTTTTAACTGATACTGCTAAGAACAGTGATTTAATAATTCCAGTAACAAATACTTTAGAAAGTGAGGATATTATATACTCTTCTATGCTTATGCCTTCACTTATGTATAATGAAAAAGTTGTAGATCCTGAAACTAAAGAGATGGATGAATATTTCTTTTTCCAAAGTTTAGCTAAAAAAATGAATTTAAAATCTTATCCTATTGTTTCAAAAGAGGAATATCTAAATAAAGTACTCGCTCCTTTAAACATAACTTTAGATGATCTTAAAAAGAGGGACATTAATATTCAAAAGGGGCATGTAGCTTGGGAAGATAAAAAATTTAATACCCCTTCTGGAAAAATTGAAATATATAGTGAAACCGCATTAAAGGATGGAGCTGAACCTATGCCTATACTTATGAAAGCTTCTAAAAATTCTAGTGAATATCCCATCAGACTAATTACACCACATGCTAAAAATTCTCTATTTAATCAACATGTTGGTGATATTGAAGATATATCTCAGATATTTATATCTCATGAAAATTCTGAAAAATTAGAGGAGGGGGATATTGTTCTTGTTTCATCTAAAAATGGAAGTATAAAATCAAAAATCAAAATTGATTTCGATTTAAAAAAAGATGAGGCTTATATCTTTATGCAATGGAGTAAAGCTCAAGGTAATCCTAATTTTTTAACAAATAGTTTAGCTTCAGACATTGGAGGTCAGGTAGCATATTACGATACTTTTATAAATATAAAAAAAATCTCTGTTTAAATCCTGTAAATGAATTTGACTTTTAAGTTCAAAAAAAATATAATGATTTTGAAATTTATTAAGTAAGTTAATCTCGGGAGGATTTATGGAAATTTTAGCACATAGAGGAGCTTCAGGAACAGCTCCAGAAAATACAATTGCAGCATTCAAAAAAGCTATGGTTGATGGTTGTGATGGTTTTGAATTTGATGTACAACAGACCAAAGATGGTAAAATGGTTATTTTTCATGACTGGACTTTAGAAAGAACATCGAATGGTAATGGATATGTTAGAGAACACACTTTAGAAGAGTTGAAAAAATTAGATGCTGGAAGTTGGTTTAGTGAAGAGTTTAAAGGAGAAAAGATCCCTACTTTAGAGGAAACTTTAGATCTAATTCCAGATCACATGTTAATCAATATCGAGTTAAAAGAAGAGTATTCAAGAGAAAGAGGTTCTGAAAAAGTTTTAGTAGATATAATCCAACAATATCCAACTAAAAATATTATAGTATCATCTTTTAGTCACAATCTTTTAAAAAATCTAAAAAATCTAGATTCGTCTATCAAAATTGGAATTTTAGTTGAAAGTACTCTTATTAATTTAGATAAATATATTGAAAATTTAGGATTTGAATTAACTGCATATCACCCTGCTAAAAGTTTTATCCTTGAAGAAGATGTGAAGTATCTAAAGAGTAAAAATATCGATATAAACGTTTGGACTGTCAATTCATCTAAAGATGCAGAAATACTAAAAAAAATGGGCGTTACAAGAATAATTACAAACTATCCAAAAGAGATAAGAGAATAATTCATTGACTTTTTCTCTCCTGTACGATACCATAGTATTATTAGATACAATCATCATAAGTATTTGAAGGAGAAATATAATGGAAAAAGAAGTGAAAATCCTAAAAGCTTTAGCTCACCCGCTAAGATTAGAAATAATCAAATTACTTTCAAATGAAGAAAGTCTTTGCGTTTGTAAAATACAAGATTTTTTTAATGCTACACAATCTAATTTATCTCAACATTTAAAAATTTTAAAAGAAGCTGATATCTTAGCTTCTAAAAAAAATGGCGGATGGGTTTATTATAATCTTAAAAATAAAAAAGTTATTGATGTGATAAACATTTTAAAGGATAGTTAAATCTATCCTTTTTTTGTTTATAAAATTTGAATGTTTTTTCCATTTTTTAAAATTTTTTGTTCTTCTACAAGTTTTTTCAAAACTTTTCTTAAATGCCTATCAGAAATTTTTAAATACTCTGCCATATCTATATACTTTATTTTTTCTATTTTATTATGATTTGATAATTCTTTTAAATAATCTAAAATTCTTTCTTCTAAAGGTTGTTGATGATAACTTAATACTCTGCTCATCGTTGTAGTTAATTTATCAGTTATTGTTTTTAAAAGAAGCTCATAAAGCTCATCGTTTTGACTAATCATTTTTTTGAAATCAGTTCTTAATATTCCAATCATAATGCAAGGTGTTAATGCCTCTACATTTACATTTATATCTTTATTTTGAATATATTCAACTTCACCTAAAATTTGCATAGGTTTAGTAAACTCAATAAGAATCTCTTTATTTCCGTAAAATGCTGAATAGACTTTAACTTTTCCTTCTACAAAAAAATATATAGTTTGTGATTCTTCTTCTACAGAAAATATCATCTCGCCTTTTTGAAATCTTTTTATATATAATTTATTTAAAAATTCATTTTTTATACAATTTTCTAAATTATATTTTTTTAAATAGTATTTTATTTCATTCTTCATTTTAACCTCTTTTTTTAATTAGCGGATATATATCCGGTTTTTTTAGATGAAACTATGATATCTTATTTAGAGACTAAATACAAGGAGAATTTGACATGTTAGAAAAATTAGAAAAAGAAAAAATTAGTAAACTTATTATTCAATACTCCCTTCCAGCACTAGTTGCAATGGGAGTTAATATTTTTTATAATTTAGCCGATAGATTTTTTATAGGTTATTATATTGGAAGAATGGGAATTGCGGGCGTTAGTTTAACAATGCCAATCTCTACATTTAATTTAGCCACAGGACTTTTATTTGGAATTGGATCCGGTGTTCTTATGAGTATTAATCTAGGAAAAGGAGATTTAAAGCGTGGAGAAAATATTCTTGGGAATGGATTCACCTTACTATTTTTAATAGGAATACTTCAAACTATTTTACTATTTTTATTTACAGATAAAGTTATTTTAGCTTTAGGTGGAAGTGGAGAACTTTTTAATTATACAATGAGCTATTTAAAACCACTTTCAGTTGGAATATTTTTACAGGTTATGTATGTTGGAACCAATGAAATGATAATTGGCAGTGGAGCACCTAAAAAAGCTATGTTAATTGGACTTATAGGATGTTTGACAAATATCATTTTAGATCCTATCTTTATAAATATTTTAAATTTAGGAATGAAAGGAGCTGCTTTAGCTACAGTTATTGGAAATTTCATAGCTGTTATTTCTCAACTGATATACTTGAGTAAATACAGTGAACATTTGAAATTAAAACCTTACAATCTACTATTGAAGTGGCAGAGAGTTAAAGAACTTACGATTATTGGTACACCAGCATTTTTAGTCCAGTTTTTTACTGCACTTGTTGTTGTTCTTACAAATATTATTTTAAAAAAACTTGGAGGTGATTTATATATTGCTACTTTTGGAATTTTAAGTAGTTTATATCTTATAGTATTTTTGCCTATTGTTGCAATTTATCAAGGAACACAACCTATTTTAGGATATAACTATGGACGTGAAAATTTAAATAGAGTTCAAAAGATTTGTAAAAAATCTTTGTTATATAGCACAATTGTTGCCACTCTTGGATTTTTAGTAACTGTTTTAGCAAGTGATTTTCTTATGAATATTTTTGCAAAAACTGATTATCAATTAAAATTAACTGCAATAAATAGTTCTAAAATTTATTTTTCTATGATTTTTCTTTTAGGAATAAATGTTATTGGAGCAGGATATTTTCAAGCTATTGGAAAATTTAAAACAAGTTTAATATTAAATGTTTCTAAACAATGTTTTTTAACAATTCCTTTGATTTTTATTTTGTCATGGAAATTTGGAATAAAGGGTTTATGGTTAGCTTCCGCAATTACAGAGTGTTTAATGGCTTTAATTACTTTATTATATTTAAAAAAAGAAAATATTAGAATACTCGTTTAGAATTTTATTGTTTATTTTATATATTATTTAATTATAGGACTATCTATAATCTCGGAAAATAAAAGACCTGTTAACAGGTCTTTTTTTATTATAAATCTATTTCTCCTACATTTAGTTTTTCAACAAATGAATATGTAGAATTTATTTGTTTTAATACAAATATTTTTTCTTTTATGATTTGTCCACCAAAATCATTATATGTTTGATATTTTATTTTTTGAGCAAATAAGCCCTCTTCTAGCTGAACAACTCTGTCAGCCTCTAATACCTTTACCGCCGGAGTATTGAAATAACTTCCTAGTGCAAAGGCCACTCCTGTTTTGTATGATGTCTTGGGTGCTGAATAACTTAATGTGGAAAGTGCTAACAAAAATAAAACCGCTTTTTTCATAGTGTGTACCTCCCTATGGTATTATTATTCATGATATAAATTATACTCTATAATTACATCTTTTAAAAATATAATTTTTATATACATATAATCTAATTATAGTTGTTAATGTATATTTTGAAATCACACCAACACATAAAAAAACAACTTGAATAATTTTAAAAAAAGAATTATACTATAATACAGTAATTTTTAAGTGGAGTGTCTATGGATAAAATAATTTTAAAATTTTTTAAAAGCTTTAGTGGAAAAAAATTAACTTCTAAGGATTTGAAATTGGCTGTAAAAAAAGCCATGAATTTAGGTGCTACTGCTGAGGATCTACTTCTTATTATAAATTTAATAAAAGATACAAAAAATAAAAAATACAAACTAGATAAAAAATGTTTCTTTATTTTAACTACAGCTATAGTATATGTTATTGCACCTATTGATGCTGTATCAGATTTAATCCCTGTCGCTGGATGGGTAGATGATGCAACTCTTATTGGATATGTAGCTCGAAGCTATGCTGATGTTTTAAGAGATTATAAAGAGTTTACTAGAGTTAATATATCAAACGATAAAAAAGAACACACTGAATAGTGTGCTCTTTTTTATTTATCATCTTTCGATTTGAATTTTTCTTCAATTTTAAAAATTAACATCTTAACATCTAATAGTTCTGCTGCTATAAGTTTATCAAAATTATCTTTATAAACTTTTTCTAATTTTTTAAATCTTTCCCAGAAATCTTCAAGTTCTTCTTTTTTTACCTCTTCAACTTTTTTTAAATTTTCCGTAGCTTCTTTTTTTAACTCTTCTAATTTTTTTTTATTTTCCATAAAATACACCTCTCTTTTTTCAGCATATATTTATTTATACAGTATTTTTAATAAACTCCTTTTTTTATAAAAAATTTATTAAATATTTTTAAAAAAGTTTTTAATCTCTCTTTCGCTACTTTCTAAACTATCAGAAGTATGAACAATATTTTTTAATACATCTAACGAAAAATCTCCCCTTATAGTTCCTGGAACCGCATCTATAGGTGAAGTGCTTCCTGCCATAGCTCTAACTATTTTTATACACTCTTTACCCTCTATCACCATTAAAACTAGTGGACCAGATGTTATAAATTCAACTAAATTATCATAAAATTCTTTTCCTCTATGATCTTCATAATGTTTTTTAGCTTTTTCTAACGAAATCGTTTCCATCTTTAGAGCTTTTATTTCCAATCCTTTTCTTTCAACTCTTTGAATAATCTCCCCTATCAACTTTCTTTCAACTGCATCCGGTTTTATTATTAGCAATGTTTTTTCCATAGTGCCCCCTATTTAGTATTTACATCCTATATATTTGATACTATTTCTTAACTTAATTTCCTTTATTTGATTTTAGAAAATATAATTTATTCCAACAAAATAATTTCTTTCATCCGCTGCTCGATATAAAATATCTCCATCTATATCTAAACTATCTGCATACATCTCATTGAATACATTGTTAATTCCAGCATATAGTCTCATCGCATCGTTAACCTTATAATTTACAATTAGATTTGTGACCATATAATCATTCACTTTACCCCCGGTATTCTTACTGTCCACATATATCGCATCTTTATAAACTGTTGACAAAATTGTATTTACTTTTGGATTGAAATCATATTTTGCACTCAAGTGAAAACTATTCTTAGATACTCCAGGAACATTTTTCCCTTTATAGTTCCCTTTTGTAATTTCAGCATCAATATATGAATATCCTTCTGATAATGTGAACTTTCCTAAATATTGTTCAAATGATAACTCTATTCCTTTTCTTCGAGTTTCATCTAAGTTATATGATACCCAATTTGCAGAATTTCCTTCTCTATAAATTTCATCAGTAGTCTCACTATAAAAAGCTGCTAGACTAATATATGAAAACATGAAATAATCTCTCATTCCTATTTCAAAGGAATCATAAGTCTCATCCTTTACTCCAGAAAGACCATATTCAAATCCATTTGCTATTTGTGAATTATTTGGATTATTAAAAATACTTGTTGGACTTGGTGTATTAAACCCTCTCTCCCATCTTATATAACTATTCCCTGTATCAGAGTATAAATAATTAAGTGCAAGTTCATACGCCATATTATCCATTGTATCTGTACTTTCTGGTGTACTTCTTATAGGATTTAATCTATTTCTTGTTTCATACTTATTTTCTGTTTGATTATATCTAACTCCTTGAATCAATTCAATTTTATTTAACTTATAACTGTTTAAAGCATAAATCGAATAACTTTCGCTTGCTCTTTTATCTAAAGCATTTTGATTTCTACTTCCAACTCCCTCAATATCTCTAGATGATTTCAAATAGCTATAGTCAAATCCCATAACCAAACTACTATTCTCTCCATATCTCCATTGGAGTTTTGGCTTTATATCTACTTGCTCTTCTTTTATTTCATTATCTAAAAATTGAACTGATTTGTTACCATTGTCAGAAGAAAATCTATCATTTTTTCTTTGATAAGTTCCTTGAAGACTAAATCTGAAAGAATCAGACAGCTCTTGATTATAAATAGCTGTAACCATATCTCTATTTATTTCCGTATTTTGATTTACAGAAGCCGAACTTCCAATTTGTTGCCTATCTTCATCATATTCTTCTTTTGTTAACATTCCACCTGGATCCTGACTCTTATCTTTTGATTTTTCAAATTTCAGAGTAACATCTGATTTATTAGATATTTTATATTTTGCTAAAATATCCGCACTTACAAGCTCTTGATTTTTTTCATCTAAGTATGAATCGCCCTCTTCATAAGCTATGTTTGTCTGAAGTAATAAATTTTCTGTCAATAATGCTCCTGCAGAAGTCGATATTCTTTCTCGTCCATGAGAACCGATTTCAAAATTAACTCTATTTGTAGGTTTCATTCCACTTCCAGATTTTGTAATTATATTTATAACTCCACCGGCTGTTCCTGTTCCATAAAGTACAGCTCCTCCACCTGGAATTACTTCGATTGTCTCAACGGTATTCAAATCTATAGAATCTAAAGGAATTCTTGTATGAGTTTTATTTAAAGGAACAATCGAAACACCATCTACAAGTATTTTTACATTACTTCTAGCTTTATCTGAACCTTGACCTCTTAAATCTACAGTACTTCCAAAGGTTCCTTTTGTTATAGTTACGCTTGGAATTTTTTCTAAAACTTCTTCAACGCTTGTGTATCCCTTTTCTTGAATCTCTTGACTGCTTATTACCGTTACATTTGATGGTATTTCTCTTATATTTGTTTCAAACCCTGTTGTGGTTATAACCGACTCCTCTAATTTTACAAGTCCTTTTTCTTGATCACTCTCATTAAAAAATATATCCTCTGCATATCCTGTTGTTGCTAGTAAAAAAGCTAATAATCCTATTCTTTTTTTCATTTCCCCTCCAATTCATTATACAAATTATTTGATAATCAAAACATTAGTGTTAGTATATATTTTTTATTCACTTGTGTCAAGTATTAAAAAATATAAAAAAATTCAGTTAAGGACCTTGACTTTTTTTATTTATGAAGTATAAATGTATCAAGTGAATTTTAGTTAGGTTACTTAACTATATGATGAGGAGGTTTTATGAATAATTTTAATATTTTAAAAGAAAGAAAAAATACAAATTCAATCAAATGGGATTTTATTAATTTTATGTATCCTGATTTAAATCATGAAGTTTTACCTTTGTGGGTTGCTGATATGGATTTTGAATGTTGTAATTCAATTGTCAACTCTTTAAAAGAAAGAGTTAACAGTAATATCTATGGTTATAGTTCTTTTGATGACGAATATTATGACATTATTACGAACTGGGTAAATAAACAATATGGGTATTCTGTTAATAAAAGTGAAATTTTCTATAGCCCTGGAATCGTTCCTGCATTGGGAATACTTATAAGAGCTTTAACTAAAGAAAAGGATGGAATTATTATTCAATCTCCTGTTTACTATCCATTTAAAAATATGATTAAAAATAACAATAGAAGAGTTGTTGAGAATAACTTAGTAAACAATAATGGATATTATGAAATTGATTTTGAAGATTTAGAAGAGAAAGCTAAAAATCCCAATAATAAAATGCTTATCTTGTGTAGTCCTCACAATCCTGTTGGTAGAGTTTGGAATCAAAAAGAATTAGAACAGATAGCTATCATATGTTCTAAATACAATGTTTATATAGTTTCAGATGAGATTCATTGTGATTTATTAAGAGAGGGAATAACTTTTAATTCAATGGGAAAATTAAAAGATACTATAAAAAATTTACTTGTAATCTGTACTGCTCCAAGTAAATCATTCAATTTAGCAGGACTTAATCTATCAAATATATTTATTTTTAATGACAATATAAAAGAGCTTTGGAAAGATGAGATAACTAATAAAATGGCTGTTTCTAATCCATCACCATTTGCAATTTCAGCAACAAAAGCAGCATATACAAGTGGAGGACAATGGTTAAAAGATGTAAATAAGTATATCGATAGCAATTTAATATATTTAAAAGAATTCTTAGATAAAAAATTGCCCGCTGTAAAATATGTAATTCCAGAAGGAACTTATTTAGCATGGTTAGATTTTAATAATTATAATTTAACTGATGAACAATTAACAAGTTTATTATTAAATGAAGCAAAGGTTGCTTTTGATGAAGGAAAATTATTTGGAATGACTGGGGAGAAATTCCAAAGAATAAATGTTGCTTGTCCTAGATTAATTTTAGAAGAAGCTCTTGAAAGAGTTTATAATACTTTAAGAAGTAAATAAATAAAAAGTGAATTAGAAATACTAAATATTTAAAATAATTTAAAACTGACTTTCAAAGGAAATGGTAGAAAATGAAAATCTTTCATGATGAAGATAACAACGGTAAAACCATTGGAAGGATGTCTTATCGAAATGTTCTTTTGTTAAATTTCTTTTTAATAAATATCCAGAGAAATATAAAGATATTATTAAAGCATAATTTATAAAAACTGGAGATATCAAAACCTCCAGTTTTTCACTATTTTATTATATCGTATTTTAAAACCTTCAGCACTCTATCCCCATCTTTTGCCAACCCATTAGTTGCTTTACCTTTATCAATTCCTTTAATTTTAACTTTAACCTCTGAATAAGCGGTCTCACCTTTGATTAACAATTCGTTCATATGCCTATTTAACTTATCACTTTCTCCGTCATAGATCCAATATTCTTGTCCTGTTTTATCATCAGTAAATATTTCAACTTCATGACCATAAGTATACATTCCCGTATATTCTTTTACTTTAGAACTGGTACATCCTGCAAATATTAAAAGTGTACTTAACAAAATTATCAACTTTTGATTTTTTTCATTTTCTAACATAAATCTTCCCTTTCTTTTTTATAAATCTATTTTATTTTTCTTTACTAAACCACTTTATTTGTTCAGTTATAGATGATAAAAATACCTCATTTTCATAGACATCATAATGACCACAATCATATTCTAATAATTTTTTATTACATTTTAATGTTTTATATATAAAATCCATCTCCTGAGGTAGATTCACAATATCATTATTGGCTTTTAAAAGTAATACCGGAACATTTATTTTATCTAAATATGAATCTATCGACAACTCATTGATATCACTAATAGTTGCTAAGGATAATTTTGTGCTCAAAAGCATTGAAAACTCCTCTTTATATCTATCTAAAAATGTTTTGCTTTGAGAATCAGATAACAATTTCTTTAGAGGAAGTAATAACCTCTTATTCTCTGAAATCTCCTTATATCTAATATTTTCAAGCTGGTTCAAGTACTTCTCCTTTCCTTCAAGATCTAATAAAGATGTATTATTTCTTAGTCCATCTGAAAATGTAATTTGTGCATATACTCCTGAAATTTCAGGTAGTGTAGCCGCTAATTTCAATACATATAACCCACCTAAAGAAGTTCCCCATAAATACAGTTGCTTATCTTTAAAATCCTCATTTTTTCTCAAATATAAAATAACATTTGAAATATCTCTCATCTGATTTGTAGGGATTATCTGTGTTTCTCCTTCACTTTCTCCAAACCCATTATAGTCAAAGGTAATAACATCAAATCCCTCTAAAGAAAATTTTTCAGCATATTTTGGAAAAAACAAATTTTGAACTCCTGCAAATCCATGGCACATTAGAATAATTCCATTTTTTTTATTTTGAGAATTTGCTTCATAATGAATTCCCTTTAAAATATTTTTATCAGAATAAATTTTAAACTCTCTCATTTTTCTATACATCTCCCTTCAGTTTTAAATATTATTTATATATAACACCTTTTAAATTTGCTGTCAATTGAAAATATCAATTCATAAATATGGTTATTTTTTTTTATTTGATACACTTTTTTTAATTTTCGTGTACCTTTTCATTAAATTTTGTGTATGTTTTTATTAAATTTTCAATTTTTCCTTTAGAATTAAAATTAAAATAAATTAAAGTAACGGGAGATTATTTATGAAAAAATTATTATTTTTTAATCTATTTTTACCTTCAATACTCTTAGCTAGCAACAATTTCTCATTAAGTTTATCTAGTGGTGTGAACAATTCAGTCTATAAAACAAAAAAACAGCAAAACTCTTATGTTTTGCCTACCTTAGATATTCAATACAACGGATTTTTTATTGAAAGTAGTGAAATTGGATATACTTTTTGGGGCGATGAAACACTATCTCTTTCAATAAGCAGTGAATTTTTTGCAGGTTATCCAATCAAAGGCAAGGATTTAAAAGTTGGCTATCAAAATATTGAAAAAAGAAAATCACAAATTATGAGTGGGCTATCTTTAGACTATAAATTTTTAGAAGACAACTATCTTTCACTCTCTACAAATTTTGGAAAGAAGGGAAATAAAACTAGCTTAAATATATTAAGAAGTATAACTCTACCCCATAACTTTCTTTTCGTTCCATCAATCTATGGAAATATATATTCTAGAGATTTTTCAAACTACTATTTTGGAATAACAGCTGATGAAGCTAAAAAGAACAGCTTAATAACAGCCCCTTATTCTGTTAAGGAAACTTATGCAGTGGGAGTATCCATGGCTTTAGAAAAAAAATTAAATAAGTCATTCTCTATCTATACATTTGGGAGCTATGAAGTTTTGTCAAACACAATAAAAAAATCTCCTATTGTTAAAAAAGATTACTTCTGGACAGTGGGAGGTGGGTTAAAATACGCACTTTAATTTTATATTTTTTTTATATTTTTTTATTATTTTTTTCTTTTAAAAAAAATTCGTTTGCAAAAACAGAATCTCCATTTAAAGAGTTATCCACAATAACATCTGAGTTTATAGTAAATAAAGATTTGGATAGTTTAGAAAGCGAGGAGTTAAATAGATTTATTTTAGATAGTTTCTCATTGGGGAACGAACTATTTCTAACAAACTTCTTATCTACTCAACCAAAATTAATCGATTGGATGAAAAATAATAGAAAAATCTTAGGTGATAATCCTACAGTTAGATATCAATCTTTCTTTCTCTCTAAAAATTTTGAATATATTATATCCGGATCTTTAAAAAATTTAGAGTTTATAACATTTCAATTATATTCTTTAAATAATAATGAAAATATTCCAACTAATGTTATCTCTACTCAAGATTTTAAATATATTAAAGATAATAAATTTGAATTGATAGTTTCTCCTAAGTTATATTTACAAAAAAATATGTTGCAAACGTCTCCAAATGATTACATTTTAATAATAAGAGAATTTTATAAAAATGACTTGTTAAAAGATAATTCAATAAGCAATATAAAAATTAAAGAAATAAGTAATATTAAAAATAAAGAGAATTTAAGTTCAGAGATATCCCCTAAAAAAATTACTGATTTTATTCAGGGAATTATCGTTTCTACATTCAATCTTTATGAGCAACTTAAAGGTAGTTCAAACTCTGAAATAGAAAATAAATATAAGTTAGCTTTATTTCCCACTAAAGGCAATTATTATGAAGGTGAAGTTGTTGAACTAAATGACGATGAAATATATGAGATAACTGTTCACAATTTACCTCAAAATTTAAACTTTATTTGGACTTTTTATAATATATTTTCTCGAACACCTGATTATAAAAAATATAATGTCTATCTAAATAATTATAATGTTGAGTATCACTCTCAAAATAGTTTTAAATTCTATCTCTCTAAACATAAAGTTGATAATCTTAAAAATAATTTAGAAACAGGCGGATATTCAAGAGGAATACTAAGTTTACGAATAACTGAAGAAAACATACCTGACAATTTTGATTATAGTATAAAAAAAATAAAAATTGGAGAGGTGAAAAATATATGTCATTAGCAGGTATTGCTATACGTAGACCAGTTGCAACGGTAATGGTTATGGTTTCGATGGTATTCTTAGGGATTGTTTCAATGTTATCAATGAAATCTGAACTGCTT
>NZ_JRJZ01000012.1:0-39321 GCF_000800875.1 Cetobacterium sp. ZWU0022 | reverse complement strand
ATTATCAGAAACAAGTTGCATAATTTATAAAATTATGTTTAAAAACTTGACTTAATACCAAGTGAGGTGTTATCATGAATAATAAATTGGAGAAAATTTATACATTAAAAAGTGAACTAGATCATAGAAGACCTCTTAATCAAGGTGAAATAAAAAGAATAAAAGAAAATTATATAATTAAAAATACATATAACTCAAATGCTATCGAAGGAAATACTCTTACTGAAATGGAAACTAGATTTGTTATTGAAACTAATTTAGCAGTAGGTAAAAAGTCTTTAAAAGATCATTTAGAAATTAGAAACTACTATAATGCTTTACTTTATATTGAAACTTTAACAAACGAAATTTTATCTGAAGAAAATATAAAAATTATTCACTCTATACTTTTAGATGGGCTTGATTGGACTAACAAAGGTAAATATAGAACTATTGATACTTCTCAAGAAATACATACTTTATTATCTTGGTATACTTCTGAACCTGTTACTATTAACAGAATTATTGAATTTACTTGTAAATTTATTAATACCCACCCATTCATTGATGGAAATGGTAGAACTTCAAGATTACTAACTAATTTAGAGCTTCTAAAACTTGGATATCCTCCTATAACTATTTTAGCTACTGACAGATTAGAATACTATCAAGCTCTTGATAAAAGCTATTATGGAGATTATGAAGAAGCCTATGATTTCTTTTATAATTGTATAATTGAAAGTTTAAATGAATATTTAAGTTTTGCTAATTAAAAGTTATAAAATAAAAAAAACTGTAGACAGTTACTTATCTACAGCCTGAAGAGTCCTTAAAATATAAGGATTCTTTTTTATTTTTAAATAATACTATATATAAAATCCCCAAACTCTGGACATCTAAGATACCCATATAAAAGATGATTTGGAATTCCTGAATTTTTTGCATCGACTTTATCTAAATTATAATCATTTACTACTTTAATATCCTTTATAGAACTTTTAAAATCTCCTTTCAATTCAGGCTCAAAACAACAAACAGGATCAATAGGATCACTAAAATTAATCCATGAAATTTCATTATTTGAAAAATCAAGAGGATACAATAATTTACTTTTTACAGTTTCAAGCCCTAACGGTGATCCCATCGTAATAAGCCTAAATTTCGAAAAATCTTTTCCTGCATTTACTATACTTTCCTTTAAGTATTGATAACTAACAATACTTCCTAAAGAATGCCCTACTATAAAAATTTCATCAATGTGTTTATATTGATTTATTTTATCATCAATTCTTCGAAAAATTTCTTGTTTATATTTAGGATTATTAAAGTATTTGTCAACATCATTTAAATATTTAGAAAAATCTATTCCTGCTTTCTTTAATACAGGAATTACTAACTCGATAACATCTCCCGTAGTTGATAACAAAATTTCCCATATACTTTTTTCTCTCCAAGGATATCTCATAATATCTTTAAAATTAGCTTTATAATAAAGATCTTGTTCATATTTATACCCTAAAATATCAGCATAATAAACAATATCGATAAAAAACTCATTCTTATTCATTTTTTTTTCTAATTTAGAGTAAGAATCTTCCTGTCCATCAACAAAATCAAGACCTTCAAAAATTGATTTTTTACATGATTCAAGTAATATTTGTGGAGCTGGTTTAGCACTTCTTCCATGAATTATAATAACAGCTTTCTTTTTCATAAATAGTTTCACTCCTTTTAAAAATAAAATTAAAAATTTATTCTAAATTTTGCTGATCATTCCTTTTTTGACAAATATAAATATTTTTTATTATCTTTAAAACTTTTTTATAAAACCTGTGGTCTAAATATTATAATAAGTGTTAAAAGTAATAAATAATTTAATCCCCCCCAATAAGAACCTCTATCCCCCCCAGAGGTTCTTATTATTTTTGTATTTTGTTATTTTTTAAATAAAAAATCTCCAGAATTACTATCCTGAAGATTCTTATCTCTATTTAATTTCTATACTATCTTCACAGTTATTCTTTCTTCTCATCTCCTTCAAACTCTTTATTCTTTAACTGAGCAAGAACACTTCTAAGTCTTTTAGGAATTTTAACTCCAAGAGTTTCAACATTTTCCACTAAGGATATAAGTTCTACTATAATAAATATACCTGTAACGAGATTTCTAAAATAGGTATCTTTCCCTTGAGAAGCGAACAACTTATCTAATATAACAGCAGAAGCTATAACTATAATCGTTCCTATTTTCTTTATCATTCCATCCCTTGCTTTATTTGAACTCAATTTTTTTGTTTTTATTCCTTTTAAAAAACCAGTTAAAAAATCTAAAGCCATAGCTGTCAAAAGTAATTCAATCATTATATCAAATCCACCTAACAAATAATATAGAACTCCTCCTAAAAAAATAGTTGTAAAATTAATTCCTTCTTGAAACCACGAAATTATTGATTGTATCCATTCTATGATCTTTTCCATAATCACCTTCCTTTATTTCAACACTCTATTTTTTAGGAATTTTTTATATATTCTAAAATCTCTAGTAAAATTTGAACGGGCCAAGAATCCGACTTAAAAGTATACGGAAAGAAAAAATATCCCAAAACGCATACCACGAGTACAAAAATAAAAGCTATGTTTATCGTTCTTGAGTAACTTTCAATCTTATCTTTATCGTGCTCTTGTCTTCCTTTAACTAAAGAAAATATCTTATCCAATATTAATAATAACGAAACTTTCATACTATTTCTCCTCAATTAAATAATCTATCAACGTACTTTTAATACATTAACTTTAAAATATCCTATTACTTGAACTTTCAAGAAGCAATTTTGCGAAAATAAGCCAGACTCTATTTTTTGTCCACCCATAAATATATTTTTCTTGTGATTCATCATTTTTACAAATATCTATAAAATATTTGCATCTATACGAAAACAACATATAAAATAATTTTTCTTGATCTAATTTTAAAGCTGTTCTGTATGTTATTTTTCCAGCGACTCCATCTGTTTCAATATTATTTTTAGTTAAAAGATTTATGGAATTCTGTAAAATCAAACTCATCCCTCTATAACCATGATTAACATTACAATCAAACAAAAATTCAGCTATAACCCAATGGAAACTTTCGAATTCTTTTCTCCAATAATTTTTTTTATAAATTTCTTTAGCTAATTTTAATGAAAGATCTTTCATTGCTCCATTATATCCATAACTTCTAGCAACCGATATTGTTATACCAAACTTTGTCTCACCACCTCTATCTATCGAATCATTACTATAGCCTCCTTCTTTCAAAATTAAATCTTCAAATGCTTTATCAAACATAAATCCCTCCTAAAGAAGATTATTTTTTCACTCTATTTCAAGTAAATTGATTTCTGTAATATTGCTTTTTAAGAGATGTTGTAATTCTTCGTCAGATAATATATTTTGCCTAAAAATACCATCTACTATATAATTATCTCCTTCTCTTATAAATTTAGTGAATCCCGCTTGAATCAATCCCTCTATTTTTTTTAAAGTCATTTCTGAATACACAAACATTTCTATCAGTTCTATTTTATATCCGAATATCTCTAGATGAGCTAAACACCTGTCTTTATCTACCGTTGATATAACCGATGTTCGCCCTGTCACTTCTTTTCCTATCCATTCGTTTATATATAAACACTCACTCTCAAACGATGAACATACTACTCTAATATTATTGTGTGTAAATTCTTTCCCTACAATATCCATCCATTGTGGCTCATCATCTTTTATTTTTATTTTTATTTTCATTATTTTTTTCTCCCTTTATAGAATATTTTTACTGCTCTATTGCTAAATACTGTATTTCTCCTGCCCCAACAATATTTTGAATATATGATGGCGAATAAAAATAATGACCTACATAAAAAGTAATATTTGAAGAAGACATTTTGCATGCTATATTTGCTGAGTGAGGTTTAGGAGCCCAATACTCATGATCTCTTCCACCTCTATGCTCCCATATAGTTCCTGAGCATATTATGCTCGGATTATCTTTTAAATAAAGTTCAATCCTTACATTTTTATCTCCTTTATTTTTTGTTGTTAACGAAAAATTTCCCAAAGAGATTTTTACTCGAGGAACATTCAATCTTAAATAATGATGTGATCCATCTTTTCTTAATGAAAAATAAGAATGATTTATATCATATAAACTTTCTCCATAATAAGCATTATTTATATACACCTTGATTCCTATTTTACATGGTATAGATGTTCCGGATATTTGTACATTTGTCCAATAGGTATCTTGATTGCTGTCAGTGGTCCAAAAGTTTTCACATACTCTTGCTCCATATAAGCTTATTTCAATTCCTTCTACACCAACACTATACGAATTTTTCACATAATTTTGACTATTTTTTACTTCTTTATTTACCCCTTCATAAACCTCCTCTGTTCCGTATACAAAAAATCTATATCTATTTTGCGCTAAAAAATTTGGATCCTTTTCAACTTTACAATTAAGACTTCTAACATTAGCTGAAACATCAAATGCCTTTATTGAAGGTAATATAAGTAAATTACTTTTCATTCCAACAAAGTCAACATACCCAGTCCCATATCCATCCGTAGTAACTATTCCAGCCCTCATGTTTCTTATAGTTGTGATTGTTTCTCCAGATCTAGTAAAACTTATACTTCCATCTTTTATTACAGTAGTTTCGTTGCTTCCTCTAGAAACAAATGTAGCATCACCACCAAATACAGTATTCGCATTTATAGTTAAATGCCCATTACTTTGATTGTTTATAGCATTGTTAGCAGTTGTATCATCTGTATATTTTGTAGATTTCTTCCAATCCCCTTCTGCAAATACACCGCTTTCTTTAGTAGAAATACAATCGTAAATCTCTTGATTTTTTATCCATAAATCTCCCCGTTTATATGGTGGAACTGGAGTAGCTACAAACACAGTATTTTTACTTTTAGCTATCTCTTGTGCCACTTTATCTTTTACATCTTGTTCTTCCCAAGCTTTTCCATTCCATCTTTTTGTAACTTTAGTTGTTGGGTTATACCATAAATCTCCTACTGATTTTAACTTCTTATCTCCTATCCAAACAACACTAGGATCAGCAGTTTGACTAAATGTATTTATTTTTCCATCAATCTGATTTTCAAACTCTTTAAAATATTGCTTTATTTCTTTGTTATCAATCTGCTGTATAAAATTCCCATTTCTCAGAAATTTTAAATAAGTTCCAGTACTCTCATCTCCTACTTGAAACAAAGTATTCTTATGTTCCTTTATATCATCAGCATTATAAACTCCCATTAAAATCTGCGATATGATCTCGGTTGGATTTTCTGGATTCCTCATATTAAACGCTAGTTTATTGTTTGTATTTCTAATCAAAACATTCGCATCTTTATCTATAGATACCTGAGCTAAGTTCTCAGAATCAGTAGATTTAAAAACTGGGTTGTTGGTATCTTTATCATATTGGAAAAATATTCCGGCTTCTACATCGTTACCACCTATTCTAAATACTCCAGCTTGAGCTTTTAAAGCTATCATTAATGCCGGAGGTATATCTTCCTCACGAGCTGGATTCCACTTCCCGTTTCTCCATACTTTAAACTCTTTAGTGATGGGATTAAACCAAACATCTGGTTCAGCTATAGGCTTTCCTAAGCCTCTAGGATCATTTTCATCAACATATCCTCTAGCACCCTCTATCAGAATAATTTCATCTAATTTTTTATCAGTTTCATCAATCTGATCTTTAATATTATTTAGAGTCCCTAAAAAGCTATCTTTAGAAGTTAAGCTTTCTATTTTGGAATAGTTAAATTCTTGCTCTATTCTCTCGTACTCTAATGCTGTTATTTCAGAGTAGCAACCATTCGACCTAGACAATGTATGTTCGATAGATGAAATCTCTATTAGGGTATCTATATCATCTAATTTAAACGAACATACATCTCCAGGTTCTAAATGAGGTACAAAGTTGGATTTAAAACTATACTCTTTTTTATTTTTACAATTTTTTATATATTCAACTCTAGCTATATCAGAAGCCAACTCCTCAGTTTGAATATATTTGTTTTTAGTATAAGATGAAAAATTTTCTTCCCTCTCTTCCATGTTTTTAGTTTCCTTGATAGCCACCTCGTTATCTTGGAACTGCACAAGAGGAATTCCTTTTATTTCAAATTTATCTATAAAAAATAAACTGCTGTAAGGATTGAAAAATTTAACTTTTGATGAAGTTTCTTTGAATTCTACTAACTCATAATGTACCCCTTCTTGGAGAGGGACTCTTATTTGCTCCTCATCTACATAGTAGTAACCCTCAGCTTTTGTTATATTGTGCTGTACTGCTAAATCTGTTATAAACTTGATGTTAAATTCCATCTTTTGATTCTCTAAGTTAGTTCCAACTTTTACTTCAACTCTGTTTGCTAAATCGAAAATCACTTGATTTTCAAGATATTTATAACTGTCATATAGAATCCTAACTCCATTTTTATCAGTGTACTTGTATCCCTCTCCAATACTTCTCAGGATATTTCTAGTATCAAACTGATAAGCTACTGCTTTTTCATAGTCGAATAATCCATTTTTAAAAACTATATTTTTATAAAAATCTACATAAATTCTACCTTTTGTAACTTCTAGAATTGTTTGAAGTTCATCTATATATCTATTATCTTTTCTAAGTAACATAAATGGAATTTGAACAAGTCTAGATTGAGAATCTCTCACATCTTCAAAGTTTAACTGTTCATCTGTGAATCCTAAACTTTTAGCTATCATATAGAGAATTGAATTCTCTTTATATTGCTCTGCATAAATATATTTATTAAATAAAAACATATCTTCAGAAACTATCTTTTCAAACAATTTGTCAAATTCATCCACAACCTCAATTGTGTAAGTACTGTTATAAATTTTACTAATTTCTCTATTTGTTATTTTAGCTTTACCTTCTAACAACTTTATCTGAATACTTTCAGTTGAGTTGAAAACCTCTATGACTATAACATCATCCGTTTTAACAACTTTCTTATCTAAAATAACCTCAGCTTTCATTGATGATATTTTCTCGGATGAATCAGGTATACTAACCTTTATCTGAGTTATATACTTAGTTATTTCCTCGTTAGTTTTAGAATTAGTTACTTTCACTTTATAGCTATAGTTCTCAGCTTCATCAAATGTACCTAGGACAAATGTATCTGCCGCATCCCAGGCACCAGCTATGGAACTCAGTAAGAGTTCCCAGCTATTTTTTGAAGTTATTCTCTTTTTCATTACATCACCCCCAGTACCTTAGATTGATTCTTAACCTCTTCTAATCCATCTTTCACTCCCTCTTTAGCTATTTTATACATAGCGTCCTCTCCATAAACTCCAGTGAAGTGCTGAGTTATATTTATGTTTATTTGAGAAGGGCCTTCAGTGTAATATGAATTCCCTAGATATTTTTTATCATCTTTATTAGCTAATATATTATCGTCAAACCCCATTCCATTACTTTCAAGTTTTCCATACAGTTGTTCTAGATACTCCTGCACCATCTCAAAAGCTTTCTTAGAATCTGTAACTCCCGACAACTCTTTTTCAAATTCTTCAAAATTGAAATACTTATCTATGTATTGCTTATAAGTTTCAGACTCGATAAAAGCCTTAATAAGACTATCCTTAACACTGTTATATATAGATTGCCCTAAACTCTTCTCAAAGCTATCAAAATCCTTATCTGTTAGAGCCTGTGACATAGCCGATGATAATTATCTTTGATTTCATTTATTTTCTTCTGAGCTTCTGAAACCGGTAGGAACGAGTCTATAATATCTTCTCCAATTCCCATAGCGATAAGTTTAGTTCTTAGATCTTCTATAACCAATTGAAAATTGCTCTCTATCTCCTGAGCTTCTAAAATTCCACTGAAATCAAAACCTTTCCAAAAATCTGTAAAATCTACATTTCCAGACTCTTTCATTTCAACAAGTTTCTCTGACATCTGTAGGAACATCTCATTCATAGAGTTGTCTATCTCAGAATATAGAGTGTCATACACTGTCATAGCAGCATTCTTTATAAGTTTTTGGAAGTAACTTCCCATAGAACCTACAAAGTCTCCCTCTCCATTTAGGAGAGAGTCAATAAAGCTACTTCTAACATCCTCCATAGAACTAACTAGGACCTTATTATCATCAACCATCTCCTGAATAGTATCTTTATACTTGCTAGCGTCTATACCCATATCATTAAACATTTGAGTATATTGTTCGGTTAGCTGCTTTTCATCTAGCACATTGATACCTTCGAACCCTTCTAAGGTTGCATTTCTAAAGAGTTCCTTTTGCTCTTTTTGTAACATCTCTATTTGTTTAATAAACTCATCTATGTTTTTCTTATACTGTTCAAATGCACTCATGTTTATATATTCTATACTTCTAGATGTAAGCCCACTTGCCCAGTCTCTTATTACCGATTCTGTTATACTGTTTAAGTCATCTCTAAACTTCTTTAACTCGTCTAGATCAAACTCATCCAATCCAACCGAGCTGTCATAATCCATTAGCTCTACCAACTCTTTTTCTGACATCTCTCTGTCTTTAGAGTAAGATTTTGACTTTCCATACCAAGTTTTTTTCTTTTCTTTTACCAGGAATGAAAGTTTACCAAAATCTTTGTTTTCCATCATCACTTCTTCCATTAACTTTAAAGCATTCTGTCCACCAGCTATTCTATGCAGTGTTGGACTTGTTGCTATCGAAGCTATTAGAGTGTTAGCAAAGTCTTGCAGTGTCGCAGTATTAGCTTTTAGTTGTTCTCCAAGTTCCTTCAAGGCATTAGTATTCTCTTCAAACTTCTTTTCATTTTCAGCATTTTTCTTTCTTCGTTTTTCGTCTGAGCTACCCATTAATGAAGATACAACACCACCTACAGCTCCAACTATACCTAGTCCTCCTGAAATCATACCTAACGTTCCAGAACCTAAAAAACCTCCTAAGCTTCCTAACAATCCACCACTACTAGAACTAACCCCCATCATGCTTAAAGATGAGCTTAAAGTTGATACCCCGCTCAAAAAACTAGAAATGACTTTTTGGAAATCTCCGCCTATCAAATCAGCTACTTGGTATACAGAAGTGCTAAGACCTTTTAAATTATCATCAAATTCTTTCGCTGCCTTTTTAGGCAATTCATACTGTTCTTTATATTGTTCCTTAAGAACTTTCAACTCTTCTCCAAGTTCTCTAGCATTTCCTATCATTCCTTCAGAAATAGCTTTAGATATTTGGTTTTCCATTACTCTAACAGTTTGTAGTAATCTATCCTCTTCCTCGGTTCCAAATATCTCAAATTCTAGATCAAGATTAGCAAACTCTTTTTCAAAATCATCTTTGATTTTTTGTGCATCTATCTCATTTTTTAATTGATCTACATATTTTTTAGCTTCTTGGTACTGTTGGATAATAGGAGAGAGAGCATCTTTGCCAAGCTTCATGTCAAGTCCTTCGTTTAAGATAGACTCTAGATTTTTCAACTCTTCTTCTGCTTTTTCTAGTTCTGAGAAATCGAATGCGAAAGCTTTAAGGTTTATATCTGAAGCTAGATTTTTTATCTTGTTTTCAAAATCTAATCCATCAACATCTTTCTTTAATTGTTCTACATACTTCTTAGCTTCTTGATACTGATTAGCTATAGAAACTATTATATCCTCGCTAACTCCTTCGTTCAAAGCTTCGTTTAGCGCTCCTCCTAGAGAACTCAGTCTTTCTTCTGCTTTTTCTAAATTTGTAAAGTTAAAAGCTTCAGCTTTCTTCTTCAAATCAGAATCTAAATTTTTAATTTTATTTAATAAATCAACTTCTTTCTCAGAACGTATTATAGCTCCTTCAGTTTCAGCAATTTCTTTTATTTCCTCTTTCAACTCTTTAGATTTAGCAATCATTTCTTCTAATGATTTTGCTCCACCGAAATAATTTTCTTCAATTCGTTTATTTATCCAACTTGTATCTCCATAATCAAGAAGCGAATGTTCACCATCCCATTTATTAAAATATTCTGTTAATTTTTTATTGTCAGCATTATATATATTGCCAAGCTGATTTCCCATCATAAGCCCAGCTCCAGTTCCTAAAACTACAGCTCCAGCTATCGGATTAGCTATTGCTGTTGCTCCGCCAGCTTTTATAAATGCCATAAAAGCACTAAGAGCAGTTGCACTTTTTAAAGCCATCTCAACACCTTTTATCGCTGTACTTATTCCCCATACTGCTGCTGATACAGTTACCAATCCTTTTCCGAATTCGATTGCTGTGTCTACATTTTCTTTAGATAGCAATTCTTTAAAGTCTATTTCTTGCAAAGCTTTTTTGATATCTTCCATGTATGGAATGAGTTGTTCTCCGATAGTATCTGCTACCTCTTTGAATACAGCTTTCATTTTGTCGTATTCTACCTTAAATGTATTAGACATAGTTTCAGTGCCTTTTGCTAAAGTTCCTGAACTTTTAGACATAGCCTCTTGGTTTCTTATAAATTTTTGCATATTTTCACCAGTAAGATTTATTACTGCTCCAGCAGCCTCTACCGATCCAAAAATATCATATAAACTCATGTTGCTTTTCTCTGCCGATTTAGCTATTAAATCAAAAGCTTCAACCATGTTTCCGCCATTATTTATAAAGTCTTGGAACGAACCTCCCGAGATTTGCCTGAACACTTTATCTGCATCTGTTCCTTCTTTTGCCAATTCAGCTAAAGCTTGACGAATCTGAGTTGTTGCCTGTGCGGTAGGAACTTTATTATTTGTCATCGTGGCCATTGCTGCTGATATATCTAAGAATGACACTTTTAATGATGCTGCTGTTGGTAAAACGTTGTATAAGGATGCCTGTAATTCATCTATCGTCGTTATACCGTTATTTTGAACTGTCATCAATGTGTCAGCAACCATTCCAGCGTCTTTAGCTTCCATCTTATAGGCGTTAATAACAGAGGTTAAAGCATTCATTCCCCCTCCTAAACTAGTAAACCCGGCTAAGGATAGTTGAGAAGCTGTTTCCATCACATATTGACTTTCTGCTATATCTCCCATTGATGAAACTAGTTGGTAGTTAGCTTCTAGAATTCCATCAACGCTTCCACCATATTTTTTAGCTAGATCATAAGCTCCTGCTTTTATCTCATCAAAACTTCTAGTTGAAATAGTCTGAACTTTTTTAACAGAGTATTCTGTGTCAGCAAAACTTTTAACAGATACAGCTCCTATTCCAACTAAAGCCACAGTAGTTACCTTAGCTGCTTTAGAGAGAGATGCCAAACCGCCTTTTATAGTTACAGTGTTTTTCTGAACCTTTCCTCCTAGACCATCTACATCCACTCCAGCAGCCTTCAACTCTTTTTTAAATCCATTCAGCTCTCTATTGACTTCTTCCATCTGCTTGGACATCTGGTCTTTGAGTTCTAGTGCTACCTGGAGTAAATATTCATTTTCCATCTTTTCACCCCCTCCTTCTATAAAAATAAGGGCACACTTGCACCCTTAACTTTTAGCTCTGTTAAGAGCAGATATTATCATTTCAGCATCTTCAACCCATTCCCAATCTTGTTCATCTAGCCCCCCTCCTAATGGTAAAAAAGCTATTTCATAATTCCCCATGATATTGCACTTCAGATATTTTCTCATTTCAGCCATTCTAATCGCATGTTTTTTGAGGTGTGAGAATTGCTGCATATGATATGCGATATCTGTTTTTTTACTCCAAGCAGTAGCTATCTGAATGTAACAAAACTGGATATCTTGGTTTAGTTTCCCGGTTCTTCTAGAACTTTGTCTATAATTTTTATAGATTCCTCTAAGTTTCCTTTTCTTCTTAGAAGCTCTTCTTTAGATAAATTTTCTAGACCTGAGTAAGGTCCTAATTTATTCTCTCTTTTTAAGAATTCAACTGCATCTTCGAAATTCTCTGTATTTTCTACAGAATCATCTAGCATCTGAATTGTCAAATTGTTTCTAGTTACAGTATTACCGTTTGTAGTTACAGATAATAAGGCGCCTCTTAATAGAATTATATCCGAATCAGCATCCGACGATACCATTTTGAATCCCAAGTCTCCGTTTGCAAGTGACATAGCAGCTTTATGAGAGTTTTGATAATCTCTCTTAGCAACTATCGACATCTTAGTTCTAATTTCTATGTGATTTCCTGTTGCTACATTTCCAAATACTTTAGTTGACATTTATTATTCCTCCTTAAAATGTGAATTTAGCTGGCGTATTGTCTGTGTTATTAACTGAAGCTGTCATTGATAACGAGTGAGTTCCAGCTCCTTTGTAATCTCCTCTATCAGATGTAGTTATATACAATTTAGGTACTTCTATCATTATTGTTTTGTCTCCATCTACGAGAGTTAGTGTTAAATTCTCAGAAGCATTAGCTATTGCCTTAGCTTTTACAGCTTCAAATCTAACCTGATCATAAGAATTAAATTCTAACGATACATTTGTAGATTGAGGAGCGCTTCTTCTTATTTTCTTAGTATAAAGTGAATCAATACTACCTCTTGCTTCTAGGTTGTTATTAAAATCTATTGTTAGAGATTCTACATCCTCTGTAACTCCTTTTCCACCTAATTCGATTATAGAATCGATTGCTACTAAGCTCTCTCCTCTGTTTGTTGCAATACTCTCTACTACTATTCCAGTCGTGAATTCAGCAGTTGTACCTATCCAACTAAGCGAACCATTTACCAAAGCACCTTTAACAGCATTTAAAGAACATGTATTTAGTTTACAATCTTTATACAGTGTTTTTTTATTGTTTAATGAATCCGAAACTATTAAACTGAAGACAGCTGGTTCTGCTGCTGTCAGCTTATAGAATGTATCTTTCCCCTCTTTTGCATATCCAAGAGCAGGCAATATAGCTTCCAATACTTTTGCATTCCATTCGATAGGAGTATCGAAACTTGTTTCTATCCCAACTAGAAATTGATCTCCTTCTGCTTGAAGCGAATTGAATACTTCAGACTTTACAGCATTATATTTTTCTCCTCCCGAGAAATCAGTAGCTCCTAAATCCAAGAGTGTAGTAGCTACAGTTCCCTCAGTGGTTTGTTTACCAAAAAACACCTTTACTGACATCTTTACCTCCTTAAATCAGCGATAACTGAGATAGTTCCAATAAATACTCCATCTATCTCACCTTCTTGTTTATCTATTTCAAATCTCAAATCTGTTGTTAAATTTATGTATTTAGCTATTATTTGAGAGTCTTTTTCTAATAAATTTATAATTTCATTACAATTTTCTATCTCTAGAATACTGCAATTAGGATTGTGCTGATCAAATACTCTTATAACCAAGCCTACATTTTTACCAACTCCATTAAGTGACTTTAAATTTTTTCTTTGACTTACAAGAGTGATTAACACCCCGGGTAGTATCCCCGGGATGTAATCCTCTAAAAAGCCAATGTCAACTTGGTATTTGTCAAAATTATTTTCTATTCTTTCTTTTATAACTTCAGCAAAGGCTATCAATATACTCTCAGCCCCCTTACTTTTCTAACATCTTTATTTTTCTCTCTCCATTTTTGATTTACAGACTCTATCATCCCGTCTAGAGTTACTATCTTATCGTGTGAGATAACTTCATTCTCTGTTTTAGCAAACATCTGATACTGGATATATAAATCTATAGCTAAATTAGTTTGATCACTATCTAGTGAAGCCTCATCATCAAGTTTAGTCTTTATATAGACCTTAGCTTCAGATTTTATAGAATCTAAGTACGCTATATAGTCCTCGTCATTTGCTAATCCTAGAATTTTTTTCACTCTATAATGGAGAGAGGAAGGGATGTTTTCATACACTTTCATCTTACAGTCCTGTTATCTTGTAAGTTATTACAACATTAGGATTAACAACAACAGGGCAATAAGCTGATTCTGCCAAATGCTTGGCTTCACCTGTCTCTTGATCTGCTTTAGTTTCTCTTATGATTAAATCTGTAGCCTCAAGAGTAGAATCTCCTTTTTCATCTACGTTTACAACCCCGGCAAAAGCTGGAATAACAGCCCCGTTGTTTCTAAGTTGGAACCAGTTAGAAGTGTCTATAAAATTTCCTTGCGTATCAGTAGCATCAGGTATCATAACATAGTTAAATCCAAAAATATTTAGATGTAACTCGTAGTCACCATCTTTAGTTTGAACTCTACTTGGTGTAACAGTAACAACTTTGTTACTAGATTTATTATAATCTGTTAATATTTTATAAAAAACATCTTTACCTACAAGTATTTCATCCACTCTAACTTTTGAGTTTCTTGTGAATTCACCCACTTTTAATGTTGTCCAAATCCCCCACTCTTTTATATCTGTTACAGCCACATCTTCGCTAGGATATTGAGTGTAAGTCACTTCATTTCCAGTATCCGGTGAAACATACTTTCCTTCTAAAAATACTCCTGCTGCAATCTCTTCTTGTACTACCGGTATAGAAACCTTTAAATAAGCTATTCTTTTATCTTCTTCATATTTCCTATGGTCAACCTTTTTACCATTAATATAAACCTCTTGTCCAGGCAATCTATTAAGAGCATCGTAAGGTGTAAAAGGAATTGAATCTTTAATAACCTCCGGTGTAACTCCTTTTATTACAGAGCCATTTAATTTAGAAACTGGAAACTTCTCCCCTCTTTTTAAAATTTTAGCTTTAACAACATGATCTTTAATTTCTTCATAATCAATAGTTTTTGCGTTTGTAACAAAAGGTATCTTACCTTCAGCTATCCTTCTAACAAAAAATTGTGTTACCGTCATTGGTAAGTCTGCATATACTCCTAACCAAGCTATTTGTTGTACATTAAGTGCCATATCCTTTTACCTCCTCTAATAATATTCCTGATTTAAACAAATCTTCTATAACTCCAAAATCTTTTATCAGAATAACTCCAGTCAAAAGATTTTTATTCAAAACTGTTCCTGGAGTAGCAACTAATACCTTACTTCCTGCTTTAGCATCCTCCATAGCTACACTGAAAGCAATTCCTTTAGTTGAATCTCCTTTTACATACTTAACAACTTGGCCTGTATCTCTATCGTAAGCTAAAACTTGCCCTCTAGACACTTCTTCAGTTGATACAAATGATTTAGATAAAGGTCCTTCTATCTTAAATATGTTTCTATCATAATAATTTTTATCTACAACTAAATTTGCCATTTCTCTCCCTCCTATTTATTAAAATAAGCATTTACTCTATCCTTAGCAGAAGATATTTCAACTCTATCCTCTTCAAATTCTGTTATATCTTGAAAATAATTTTTAAAAATTTTATTTTCTCCCATTTTCTCGATGTCTCCGGTTATTTTCTCAAACTCTGATACTTTTTCAGTTTCTGAGAACTCAACTATCTCATCTTTTGTTTCAGCAGCTTTCTTAATTGCGAATTCTACTATATGTTGCAACGATGGAGGAATAACTTTTTTCATCCCTTCTATCTTCTCAGCAACTTTATTTTCAAACTCAATCTCTGCTTTTATTTGTTCTCTCATCTCTGTAGGAGAGAGAACCACTTCTTCCTCGAACTCTACTACTTGCAAGTTCATACATTTAGCAATCTCATCTAATTGCTCTTTACTAAATTCAGCAGTCTTAACAACCGTATATCCATTTTCAGTTAATTTATTGATTCTGTACTGGTCATCATGCAAACTGTAAGTTGCATCACTTAGCGTTTGTAACTCGGCTGCTGATAGTTGTGTTAAATCCAGTGCTGCTAATGCTGCTAATATTTCTTTATAACCCACTTGTTCCACCTCCTCAAACTCAATTATTATTCCAGTTTCTTCCTCCTGGAACTCTGCTGTTGATACTCCGGGATTTATCCCTATGGGTAGCACAGCTATTTTAAGTAATTTATCAGTGTTTTTATCTATCTCAACAGATACACCTTTTAGTATTCCGTCATTATAGTAGTTAGATCCTTTATCATTAAACTCCACATCTGCAAATACCTCGTTTCCTTTAATTTCAAAGTTACTAAACTCTCCTACATTAACAGGACTCTTTTTCTCATTCAACCATTTAGAGGTGTGAGAAAAGATTCCCCTTACTGGATTCTCAATTGATGAAAACACCTTCTTCACTCTATCTAAGCTAAAATCCCCTTGTGGATAATTCCCACTTTCAAAAACTTTAATTCTTTTTTTCATCTCTATTCTCACCCCCTTTTAAGTTATTTTCCCTCTCCACCAACCCTCGAGATTTTTTAATCGATATACTCGCTATACCATCTCTCACCTATTGTCTGTGCGTTGCATTAATATGCAACGTTCTATATAATATTTTTTATTTTTTTCAAAAAATAAAAAAAGAGAAGGTTTTCAAGCCTTCTCTAATTCTTCTTTTATTATCAATAAATATCTTTCTCTATCCTGCTGAGTCATTCCAACAAACTTTCTACTTGGAACATCACCCCATGGAGAGGGAATAGTTCTTTTTCTAGTGTGTGCCTTTACTCTCTCTTGCCTATTTTTTCTAGTTCTTGTAAAAGGATTAACATTTTGAATAACGGCATTACTCCCAAACTCCCCTTTTTTAGCTCCAAAGTGCATTGTTCTAGCGTATTTAACATTAGTTCCTGCTGCTGCTCTTGTTCCTGTGTATTTGTAGTTTATACTAGCTTTTAATCTCCCTGTATCAGCTAATGATTTTCCTAAATCTCTTTCAGCTCTATGAGATTTAGTCCAGATGTTGCCCTCGGGATCTCTTTCATTCTTGAAACACATTCTTATTTTAGTAGCCATACTAGCTGATATTTTTTTCATAGCCGGAGACATGTCTTTAGCTTTTTCTTGAAGCCTATTTAGTTTAAATATAAGTTCCTCTGCACCTTCTATTTTTATACCCATATATTACCCAAGTATTTCAGGATTGTTGAAGTCATCAAACCAGTCTACAATTTTATGTATTTTTTTATTTGTCAATAAACATTCATCTATTTTTTCCACAACAACTTCCTCTTCTAAGTCTGGCAATAACATCAAAGGAAACGAATCTTCAAAATGTTCGTTATATTCTTCTATTTTTATAAAAAACTTCTCACTATAAATCATTTTATACCTCCATTAACTTTTTTCAATAACTCTAAAAAACTATTTATTAAGTTTGGAAAATATTCTTTTATAAACTCTATTTGT
This sequence comes from Cetobacterium sp. ZWU0022, assembly GCF_000800875.1. Classification (NCBI taxonomy): domain Bacteria; kingdom Fusobacteriati; phylum Fusobacteriota; class Fusobacteriia; order Fusobacteriales; family Fusobacteriaceae; genus Cetobacterium; species Cetobacterium sp. ZWU0022. Next base: position 22,137 of record NZ_JRJZ01000012.1, on the reverse strand, counting down.
TCTCTGGATTCCGTCGTTTCTAAGTTTGTGTATAAATCAAAAAGATTTGCAAAAGTTTCATTATAAACTTCATCATTACTTCTTTTCCAATAAGTTTCTCCGTGACCATAATATAAAGTTGCCTTAGATTTCGTCAAGCCATCAAATATATCTTGAAAAGCTCCATACTCCCTATTTCTTAGTTTCTCTTTTCCAAAACTCTCTATAGCTTCTTCTTTTATTTTCAATCTCAACTTCTTTCCTTTTATACCTTTCATAGAGTTCATTAATTTTTCTATAGTATCACAATATTCTAAATTATATTCATTTGCTCCTGGAGATGATAAATATTTAAATTTAGAACCTCCTGTCAGTGCATTTAACTTATTATCGACATAATGCCCATACTCATGTGCGATGGTCCTTTTATTATAACCTAAATCTGTTAAAGTTATTTTATCTTTAGATGTAGAATAGTAATTTCCATTACCTTTAGATATCGTTATTTCTCCTGAAGTTTTATAAATACTTTCTTTTATATATTCCGGAGCTTTTTCAAAAATATCTACAAATTTTTTATTTGTTTTCTCATCTAAAAGTTTGAACTTCAATAATTCTCTAGCTATTTTACTTTCTTTTATTTTAACACTTTTTTCTACTTTTTTCCAGTAACTATCATAAGGATTTCCATCAAACCCTCCTAAATCAATTTCTTTTACTGCTTTTGTAGGAGAGAGAATCTCTAGTCCAAACTCTTCAGCTTCCTCTTTAGAGATAGCTACAACACTAGACCTACATCCATAATGATTAGGAGGATATATTTTTTCCCAAATAGGGTTATCAGCCTTATACACCTTACCATTCAGCTCTTGACATATTTTAGATTGTCTATTATCTGCTATTCCATCATAAAGTAGATATGGTTTATCTGTTATGTTATCCATCTGTTGCTTATAAATTCCAGAGTTATAGAATGTCATCATGTTTGTTCTATATACATTAGATGCATACCAACCATTTATACCCATTCCAACTTTATCTACCACACTATCAATGCCTTGCATAAACTCTTTAAATGTACCACCGTTTTCAAGTGATTTTTCAAGCTCTTTAAGTACTTTTTCTGTTGCTGTTAATTCAGTAGATCTCTTTATCCAAAAACAATTATTTTTCACCTTGTCAGTTATTTCATCTATTTCATTAAAAAGAGTTGGCTTTTTATTTAAGGCATACTTTATAGCTTCATCAAATTTCATTTCAAAAGGATCTATTTCTTCTTCAAATTCTGTTGCATTATTTCCCTCTCCTATTCTTGCTAAAATCTCAATCAAGGTTGCTTGTTCGATAAAAGTGTCGAAGTTTAACACCAGCGGCTTTATTTTCAACTCTGTGAGGTTAGAGAACCACTTTAACATTTGTGATTTTAAATCTTTTGACCATTTTTCTAAAAACGATTTTTCTGCTCTTTCTAAAAGGTTATCTCTAAATTTTAGCTGCCTGTCTAGGATGCTTTCTAGTGTTCGCACCCCTGGCAAACTCAACTACATTTATTGGTGCTTCACTCAGATATTTTTTGTCTATCCCGAGATACTCTGCTACATAATCAACTGAAACTTTTATTCCTGATTGAGCTAGAACAGATATATTATTTATCTTAGTTTGTGTTATGATTTCCTCTTTCTCTTCAACTTCTAAATCAGCTTTCTTATCTCTCTTTTTTTCAAGTGAAAAATAATAATCCTTATGATTAAATCCCCAAAGCTCTGAAACACTCTTTAGTAGATTTTGCAAGCAATCCGATATAAAAGAGCAACACTCTTCAACAACTTGCTCTTCAGCTTCCATGTGAATAGTTCCTAATGCTTGTGTTCCTGTTCTTCCAACATCCATTGTAAGAGTTGAGCCTAATATATTTTGAATAAGTTTAGTCTTCTCTCTGTCCGCTAAAATCGTGTATATCTCAGGATCTAAATCTGATAATTTAACTAAATGCATAGATTCTTGCAGAGAGGGTTGATTAGCCCCTCCTCTTTCTACTGGAACCATAATAACATTCTTGCCTTTAGCTTCTTTTATGCTATCAGCTCTTTTCTTTATCTTATCATCATCCTCATCAGGATCATATGCAACTACAACTATTACATCTCCATATTTCTGAGCTATTCCTCTCAATTGTGTTGAGTATAATTCTTTATCTAAAAAAGCTATATTACAAGGCTCAAATATACTTTCTCCTACTACTTTGTTAGGAACCCATTTATGTATACACAATAAAAATTTTTCAAAAGTTATGTTTTGAGTTGCATTTCCTATTTTAATCTGCCACATCCTATCTCTATTATTATAGATCACATATTCGTTAGGTACAGGGATTAAAGTATCAACTGTATAGTCTTCATTATAGATTATTTCAAATGCATAATTTCCAAATACTCTAGCCTTCAATATATAGTTAAGTAATCTGTTGAATTTAACATCTCTAAATATATCTTGCACTTTGTCTAACTCATTCTTATCATCTCTAACACTTTTTATAATTACTTCTCTTCCAGCTACATTTCTCTCAATTTTATTTAGAGCTGAATTTATATCAATATCTTTAGCAATTCTCTTGATAGTATCCAAATCCAATTTGTTAGATTCTTGACTAACTCCATGGAACAACTTTATAACTGCTGACTCTATCAGTTTTTTATCTGCCATTATTCTCCCTCCTACGCTCCCACAAATTTTCCTCTATCTTTTCTACGCTCTTTCAGTGGTACATATTTCCTGTCACTCAATCCATATTTCATGGTATCTATACTATGAGGATCTATATTGTATTCTCCAGGTATTATCTCCCCATATTTATCTTTTTTATAAATACATTCTTCAACCTCTTTTTTAGTCTTCGGACATCTCCCTTTGTCTATAACTATCCTAGAAAAACTTCTAAGCATTTGCTCTCCATACGTTCTATCTTTAGTTCCACACGGGAATATTCTGAATCCTTCATCTCTAAAATCTGCATTTGCCTGGGCTGAAGCACTATCTCCAAATATCTTAACGTTATCCTCTTTAAGAGGTTCCATGCCTTTGGCCAACTCTCTAGTTGTCATTCTCCTATTATAAAATTCCCAATAAATATAGAGCTCATTCAGAGATTCATTTACTGCCATTTTTAACCCGGTTGCATAAGATTTTGAGTATCCCCAGTCTACACCTCTGTAATAATTCTCTTTGAAAATTTTATTTTGGATATATCTCTCAAATACATTCTCTTCAAACACAGCATTGTGCAGCACTAAATCTCCATCTGCTCCAAATTTACCCTCACAAGCTATTCTTTTTAGTCTAGGATCTTTTTCACTCTCTAACTCATAGATGAATGTAGGAGGGAGAAATAGATTATCTTTGTATATCGAGTGATGAACTTTTATGGTTATAGTTTCCTTTGTTCCATCTTCTAATTGTATGGTTTCTATTTTTTTTAGCTTTCTATTTTTATAAAGTTCCTCTTCATTAAAACCAAATCCCTCATCTTTCGTAAAAAACATCCTGTATATAGATGATGCTCTAGAAACCGGATTACACATAAATACTATGTGCTTTTTTATGCCTTTTACCCTCAATCTTTTTCTAAGTTCTTTCAAGTCTTCTAATGTCATCTCGTCAGCTTCCTCAACTATAATATAATCTATATTTTTAATAGACTTTATTTTCCTCCAATCATCCAAACCTCTGAAAATTATTTTAGATCCATTTGTTAAGTGATTAGCTTCTAATGGAGATTTTATAAATTTCCATTCATCTAAAACTCCAGCTATTTCCAATCCGTCTTTTAAATCTTCATAACAGCTTTCTTTTATAGTTGAATAAACCTTTCTAACAACAAGTATTTTCCTTTTTTCCATAGTTGCTTTTATAGCTGTTTTAAGAAACCCTGTAAAACTTTTTCCACTACCATATCCACCTATGAGTAAGAGGATATCAAAATCATCATCTGTAAACATCTCAGCAAAATGTTCTGTCATGGTAACTTCTCTAACTCCAATTTCATCATCTAGCATTCTTTATCACCTTTACTTGTAAGATTTTTCTAGATTTTTCTTTTAGTTCAGAGTCAACATCTTTAGTATATAATCCAAATCTCTTGGCCAGCATATCTGAAGCTTTTAATCTGTCTTGCAAAGAAGGATCTAATTCAAACTGATCTTTAACTTCTCCTCTCATAACTGATGTTAAAAATTTCATCACTTCCTCCGCTGTAGCTATCCTATCCGATTCTATTTCTTTCATTCGTTTTTCTATATATGATTTTATATAAGGTTTTGTAAGGTTTTCATATCCTGTTTGTTTAGCTGTTTTTTTATTATATCCAGCTTTTATTGCTGCATCTGTTGCGTTTCCAGATTGTATATAATAATCTGCAAATGCTTTTTGTTTTGGAGTTAATTTATTTTCTTTCATTTTTTCTCAACTCCCTTTCACAAATTTTTTTATACATTTCAACTAGCAATAATAATATTTTTACTTTAGAAGAAAACTCCCATCTAGGAGGAGCACTAAATCTAAGTTCTACATTAATATTTTTCAGTCTTTTTTCTAATTTTCTTATTTGAGATTTAATATCCGCGCTAACTTCTTTTGATTCACAAACCTCTAAACTTTTTTCTAATTGTTCTATAGTTTTTTTTATACTGCTTCTTTTAATTCTTAATTCTCTTCTGCGCTCTATATTCTCTGGAGTAGTTATTGTTACTGAATAAAATGTGAAAGTTTTTCTTACTTCGCTAGAGTAATTTTGAACGCTATTCACAAACACAACATAATTTTTCATTTCAAAAGCTTTGCTCAACTTGTTTATTTTAATTTGCAAACCTTTCATAAAGTTCTCCCCCTCCTTTCGTCTTTTTCATAAATAAAAAAAACGTTGCACCCAAATGCAACGCAACCCTTTCTTTAGTCACTCTATTTTCTCCCTTAATTCTCTAGCTAGGGTACTTATTTTCTTAGAAGCTCTCAGCTTCAAACTTCTACAAGCGCTTTCTGACACTCCTAAAATCTGTGAAATATCCTTGTTACTCATTCCTGTTTTATATAGCTCCCAGTATTCTTTCTCTCTTTTTCCAAAGGCTATACCAGAACTCTTCATTAATGTCTCCATAACAGCATTTTTTATCCTTATTCTTTCCTTATGTGCCTCACTCGTATCTCTATGAGCAAACACACTATCATCATCCGTATATATATCTATATTCTCAGAGTTATATACCTTCATGATTCTCACCTCTCAATTAAAATTAAATTCCTCTTCAAAGAAATAAAGTTAAATATATTCAGATCCTTCTGATAAAATTGCAATAACTTCCTGTAACGATCTAACAACAAAGTATTCCTGGCCATGTTGTTTAAATTTCTTTTCTATCTCCTTTTGTTCTTTGCTTTGCTTTCCAGTTTCACTTTTAACTTCAAGACCAATTATTTTCCCAGCAGTTAAAATTAATATATCTGGAAACCCTTTTTTCCCTCCTTTAACCATACTTCTATATTTCTTATGCTTGGAGTCATACACAGGAATATTATTTATTCTTTGAAAAAATATTTTATTTTGATTCTCTAAAATTTGTAAATATTGTATTATACTTGATTGTATTTCTATCTCTTTCATACCTCTTCTCCTAATACATCACTAACTTTTCTTTTAAAATTATTAAAATTTTTACTTGAAGCTACTCTAATCCATTCTTCATTTCCATCAACACAATTAATCTCAAACAAACTATAGTTCTCTTTTTCATCTTTTAACATAGCATAATCATTATCTCTACAATTTCTAATTATTAATCCATCATCTAAACACATTTTATGATGAGATTTTAAAATCCAATTAAATTTCATAAAACGTCCTCCTAAAAAATTTGATTTCTTTAGATTTATGTGGTATTTAAATATTATCTTACTCTGTTTTAATTATAGAATTTAGTAGAGAAAAAAGCTTTTTAGTGTCAAAACTAAGAGGCTTTTTTCATTTCTTTAGATTTATTCTACTAATATTTTTATTAAAAAAGTCAATTATCTATAATTTTTACAAAAAATAAAAGAGCTAAGATTTACTTCACAGTAAACCCTAACTCTTTATTAAGTCTTTACATCATATTTAATTTTTATCTAAAATATTTTTTACCAACTCCAAATGATGAAGTAGTGATAATTTTTTTACTATTCCTAACCCCGGATAAGATCCATTTTCATAATGCTCTAAAAAACTATCTAAGGCTTTCGTTTTACTAAATTCAGAAAATTCAAATTTATTTAATTTTTCTACTGCTTCATAAAATTTTTTAGCTGGGTCTTTTATATCTTCATTTGAATCTGAAACAAAATGATGAATTTTTATTGGATCACTTTTTTCATTTAAATACGTAATATGAATTGCAACAGCATACGGTGCAAATCCTCCATCAGTATATTTTTCTCCCATAGTGACATAATCTGAAAATCCAATATATCCATTTTCTTCATATTCCAAATGGTCATCTGAGAAAAAATCATCTTCATTTTTTAAGTAATCAGAATTTCTCTCTTCTTTTTCAAATCTATCTTCAAGTAAAATTTTATTATTTTTTATTCTTTTGTTGAATTTTGTTTCATCTGGTATTAATACAAATCTTGGATACTGCTCGTCATATCTTTTCTCGAACTCATTAATAAGGTTCTTATTATTACAAATAATCATTAATTCTTCTTCATTAAATTCTAACATTCTCTTGTATTCCTCTATATCCTCTATCCAACTTTTTTTCACTAAAAATGACTTAACAATATAATCACTTTTTAATAATTCAAAGAATTCTTTTTTCAGATTTTTATTATCTGTAGATTCTAAATCATCAAAAAATGATGGAATATTAGAATTACAAAGAATTGCTATCTTATTTTTTTCCTCAATTGCTACTCTCATTGTTGATAGAAGTGTAGATGATAATTTTACAGGTTCTATTACTGGAATTATTTTATCAGAAATTATTCCACTCTTTATTCCTTCTCTCACACCTATTAATTCATATTGACGACCTCTTAAATATGGAAAATACATAAACTACCCCCTATATTCATTTTTTAAAAAATTATTAAGCTCATAATATTCCTTTACTGATGGATTGTAAAAATAAACTAAAGATTTTAATTCATAAGGAATTTCATTAAATAACTCCTTATTTATATCATTTCTTTTTTTTAATTCTTTTATTGCTAAGTCATAAAAAACTGTAATTTCTATTTTTTTTATCCATTCCAAGCATTTAGTATAATAAAATACTGGCGGAACCTTTGGTAATTCTTTAAAGTATTTAATCAATATATTCTCAAATTCTTTTTTTCTTAGATATTTAAAAATTACTTCATAATCTAAGAAGTCATTATTTTCTTCTATTTCTTTTTTTAAACTTAATGTATTCTTTTTATCTGTTAATACATATACCCCTATTTTTGTATCTTCTAATAATTCTAAAAGTTTTTTTAGATTTTTTTCACACGTTACAACACACACTGAATTAAAACCTTTATAGTAATTTTCAATCTGATTTTTTAATCTATCAAAACTATCTAGCTCTGTTTTTATTTCATATACTACTGCTTTACCATTTATCATAATAAAATCAGCTTTTGCTTTTCCTACAGGAACTTGTGTTAATGCAACTGTTGTATTTAAACTATGCTTCCCTAAAAGCAATTTATTAAACAAAGTATTTTGATAAAAATATTCATTTCTATAATTTTTAGACATATATCTATAAATATTTTTTAATAACTCTATATTCTTTTCTTCGATATCGTCAGAACAATACTGTGAAATAATACTATTATAAACTTTTTCAGTTTGATGCTTTAAGAGTTTCTCAAAAATATTACGAGTAAATAGTCTATTTAATATAAAATTATTTTTATTCACAATATCTTCATCCCTTCTTTTTTATCTTATTATAAATAATACCATAATATTTTACAAAAATCATCTTTCAATTCATAGATATCGTATGATTTTCTCCACATCTACAAACTATCTTAATCTCTTTTTCTTTCAAAGATATTTTTTTAGATTTCGGATTTATATTTATTTCTCCTTCATCGTTTCTGCTAGCTACAAACTTATTACACTTTTTACAAATATATTTATTTTTCATTTGTTTCCTCTTTTTCATATTCTCTTTCTATGTTTGGAAGATATCCATTTTTCTTTAATAACTCATATATAAATAATCTCCCTTTTTGTGTCCAATAAGTATGTGCTTTTACATCTGGTCCTGTGCTTCTATTTATAGGTTGAAGTTTAGTTTGTGTATATCCGTGTACTGCATACTTTTGATATAACAACCATATATTCCCTTGCTTATATTGTACTTGAAATTCATGTAGTTTATCATTTAACCACTGAGCAGTTTTTCCATAATCTTTAGCTATAACGTTTATACTTAGTAAACCTTTACATTGTAAAACCATATCATAGTATGTTGCTTTAGGTTTTAACTCACTTATTTGTTGGTCTTTTATCTTACTTTCTATTTCAAGTGTTTCTATTTTATCTTGTTGTTCTAATGCTATTAAAAGAGCTTCTTTTAAACTAGTTGGAACTTTAAATTGATTGTTTAATTCCTTTTTCATTTCTTCAAATTTGTTGATATATGCTATATTCAAAGTAAATGCCTTTTCTACTGCTAATGAATATCCACCTATAAGTTGAGCTACACCTTTTTCTGTAATCAAATAGTTTCTATAAGTTTGTTTATTTTGAGGATGTACATAATTACTGGGGATATAGAACCCTGCGGAAAATTCCGCTGACCTAAATTTTGCTATATAACCATCTATTTTTTCTAATAAATCTTTATGTAAAACCCCTAATTCTTCAGCTACCCTATTACTTGTTGTTACTAGTACACCGTTCACATTTTCAATTCTAACTAATTCCATATTACATCGCCTCCTCTAATATCCAATTTAGGTTATCATTTTCGACTACCTCATTTGCAACTAATCCAAAATCAAAATAGTGATTACTAGTCATATCAAATAGTTTTATTATTTCATTTTCAAGTTCCATAAACACCCTATTTTCCGGTGTACCTTCTTTTACTCCAAACTGGTTCCCTAATTCTCGTAGTTTAGATAACGCTATAAGCTTCTGATTAGTACATCCCTTATCATTCTTAGATTGACCTAAAAAGAATAATAATAAATTTTTTTGTTCAATTGTCATAAAAATCCTCCTATGAAATATTCTAATTAAGCTCATTTCTTCAAAACTTCTAGTTGTTAATCCTTCATCTATAAGATAACTTATGATATTCTTCTAAATTCTAATCTAATAATCCATAAAAATCTTTTTCCTATAGTTCACCTAATTTTAAATTTAATTTAACATATCTCCCTTAATCCCAAATATCAGTTTCTTTTCTCTTTCTTCTACTATCCCAATCAAATATAAATGGTGTAGTAATAGCTCTTATTCTATCCAATAACTTATCTGCCCCATTTATCATTAAGTGCTCTTCTAATCCACCCTTGTCTAAATTGGTCGTTATTATAATTGGCTTATTAGCTTTATATCTCTCATCTATCAAGTTATAAACTTTCTCCATTCCCCAATCCGATAACTTTTCACTCCCTAAGTCATCTATAACTAATAAATCAACCTCTTTAACTGCTTGAAGTAACTTTTCTTCCTCTGATATAAAATCTCTTTTATTAGCATAATCCTCTTGGATTTTTCTTAAGTATCCAGATAAATTAAAACTTAAAACTGTATATCCCCTTTCTTGAATATCATTAGCTATACAGTTTGCATAAAATGTTTTTCCTGTTCCTGGAAATCCTGACATCAAAATTCCTATATTGCTTTCTAAAGCTTTTTTAAATCTTTCAGAATACTTCTTAAATTTTTCAATAAAGTCATTCTCCTTATCACAAACTATTTTAGCTTTTTCAAATATATTGCTCCCAGAATCTCTATCTATAATCGACAATTTTTTATACCTTGATATTTTTAGTTTTATTCTATCTCTTCTCATACAAGAACAATCAGGATATACATCGTAAATCCCTTCTTGGTAAAAAATCGGTTCTCCACATACTTTGCAATTTTCTACATTAATTTTCACTATTACCACCACTCTTTATTGTAGTTTTCTTTTAAAATTTTTAACTTTTTAGAATTTTGTGTCTTTTTAGGCTCACGATTTTCATAAAATCCAATTAAAATTTTATCTATCATAGTTTTAGAGCAAAAATTATTTATTTTAGGTTTTACATCAAGTTTTCCACTCAAAAAATTGGATTCACTTATTTTTTGCAAAATAATAGCCGTGTCAAAACCTTTGAGTAAAATAGGATTTATTACTCTCCTAATTTCTTCCGTATTCTTTCCTGTAACTTCTGCAACTTTTGAAATATATCTGTTTAGATCCTCTCTAAATTTAATTTTCTCCTGATCGAGCGATTCAGCTTCAGCTGATGTATCAATCTTTTTATTATTTATATTGTTATTATTTAAATTATTGTTATTATTAATACTGTTATTATTAGTGTCCGTTTGACCGTTTCCGATAGTTTCCGTATCGGTTGAAACCGTTTCCGATGAAATAGGTAACGGCACAAAATTTATTGTGTATACATTTTTTGAAAATTTACCTTGTTCTTTTTCTTGTTTAACGGTAATGTACCCAGCTTCCTTAAGCTGTTTAACATATTTAGCTAATGTGTCTTTACTTATATCTAAATCGCTGCAAATTAAAGATTGACTAGGAAACGCATCTTTCCCTTTTCCACTATAAGAGCATATATATGAATATATTGATTTAGCTATTACATGTAACGTTTTATCTTTCATAACTTTTTTAGCTATTATTCCATACCCATCTTCAAATATTCCCTGTAATTTTATAAAATCAGTCATTACAACTCACCTCTGTTTTTCCTATTTTCTTTGAATATTTTATGAACTTTCAAATGGCATAGCCTACACAAAACTTGTAAATTGTCTTCCCTATTTCTATGAATTTTATAGTATCCATTTTCTTGCGGGCTGATACAGTCTTTGTGGTGTGTAACTAAATTTTTTGTTTTTCCACATATTTCGCATTTTACTTTTACCATTTTCTTCATTTGTTTTCTAAAAATTTTAAACTCACTATATTCATCAACGCTAGTTTCAGCTTTTATTAAAACATCCCTCATTTATTTCCTCCTATTGAGGTCACATGCCAACATAACCTCTTTTTATTTTATTTTGACCCTCCATACTTAGTTACGTTGGCTATGTATGAAGAGCCTAAATAAAGCAAAAATCACTTTTCATTCAATTGCTACGTTCAATATCCCTAGATTTACTTGACTAGAAGTCAAAAGTATCAATTAATACCTACTGAGTATAAGTATTGTATATATCTCTTTTTAAAGTTATAATATTTGTACATTATAAAAATTTAAAAAGGAGGAAAACACATGTTTATATCTAATCGTGAAGAAGAGATAACTTTTTATAGTTCTTCTGGAAACTATAATGAATCTATTAGTTTAATAATAACAAAGCCAAATATATGTCCTCACTGTAATTATTTTATTTCTTCAAGAATCGAAGCTCATAGTGATTTTAAAGCAAATACAGATTTTTATACTTTTGGTGTCATTTTTTCTTGTCCACATTGTTCAGAATTTTTTATTGAAATTTTTAAATCTTTCGATAATAAAACTGCTTATCCAATTGGATATTCTATTAATAAAATTATTGATAAGGAAGTCCCTGAAAAAATTAAAATTTTTTCTCCCAAATTTTTTGAAATCTATTCACAGGCACTTACTGCAGAAACTAATAAGCTTTTTGAAATTTCAGGCATGGGATTTAGAAAATCAATTGAATTCTTAATAAAAGATTTTTTAATAGAAATACTTTCCAAACCAAAAGAAGAAATTACTAAATTACCCTTGCAACAAGCAATAAACTTAATCGATAATGATCGTATTAGAACTTTAGCAACTGCTTCTCTTTGGCTTGGAAACGATGAGACACATTATTCTCGTAAACATCTTGATAGAGATACTCAAGATATGAAAAACTTTATTGTTGCTCTATACTCTTTCATTAATTATGAATTAATTTTCATCGATGCTTCCTCTTTAAAAAAGAAATAATTTTATTTCTTATAACTGTATTCAATATTTACCAATGAATAATTATCCATGGGGTCAATTATCCCTATTATTTTTCCTTCCAATGTCTGATATTGTTTTACAACTCTTACAGGCATTGGACATTTTTCATCAATTATTTCAAATTCTACTTCAATAACTTGAGTAAAATTTATTGATTTTGCTATTTTTTTCATTACTCCACCTCCCCAAAGCCCACACTATAAGCTTTAAATAAATCCTATATAAGTTAGTTATTTTTTTATCTTTGTTGATTTCCTCCCCTATCATGAGGTATACTCGTATTACCTTGGCCAAGGAAATACTTAATAGGGGGGTGAATATTATGATATTTTATATTAACACCGTTACTCATGAGGTCCATAAAGAAAACTGCTCTTGGAAACCTACTGTTAACTTCTCTTGCTTGGGAGTATTTGACTATCCATATCAAGCTGTTGCAGCAGCTAAAAAAGCTGGTTATTCAAATGCTGATGGTTGTGCTTATTGTTGTCCAGGAATGCATACTAAGTAGTTTATTTTAAAGAGGCTTTATAGCCTCTTTTTGTATTTTAAATTACTCTCCTCTTTAAATAATCTATTATAAATTTTTTTAAACAAACATTTTACATAACTTTAAATAGGTTATGAAAATCAGAAAAAAATTTTAGGATTTACTTTTAATATATTTGCTATTTTTATTGTATTTTTATAACTTACTTTATTTTTTTTCATTCTTGAAAAAATTATACTTATATTAGATCTAGTTACTCCTAGTAATCTAGCTATATCAGATTGATTTATTTTTTGTTTTCTCATTTCATTTTTTATAATTTCATAAATTTTCTGACCATTTTCCATAAAATCACCTCTTTAAAATTATATAACTATTTTTTAGTTATGTAAATACTTTTTTTAACTTTTTGGTATAAAAAAAAGTAGCTTTATATTGCTACTTTTTCTCTTCTTCTATAATTTCTATTTCTTCAATTCTATTTTTTCCTATAGAACAATACGTCGAACTTTTTTCTATTCCAATATAATTTCTTTTTAACCTTTTAGAAACAACTCCTAAAGAAAATGATCCTGCAAAAAGATCTAATATAACATCTCCTTCATTAGAACTTGCTTTAACTATTCTTTCTAACAAAGCTTCAGGTTTTTGTGAAGAATGCTTTACATATTCTGGCATTTTATATCTTACTCTATTAAAATACCATAAATTTCCTGGAACTTTTAATTCATTATAAGGACTTGGTGGATTTTTTCTGTAATCGATTAATTTTCTTTTACTTCCTGTTTCTGTTTCAACCATAATATCCACGTAATTGAATGTATAATTACTCTTAGTTTTTACAGCAAATATTATAGGTTCATATAAAGAACCATAAAAATATTTTGCTTGAACTCCAGAGCTATCATACCCCCAAACTATCCTTGATAGAATATTTATATGTTTTTTTAAAAAAATATCCACATATGGCATATTTTCTGTAGAATTAAAAATATAGAGACTTCCTGTTTTTTTTAATTTTTTTAAACTCAATTCTAACCACTCATATAGCCATTTCAAATATTCATCTTGGTTCTTCCATTTATCTTCTATTCCATCTTCGTATTTTTTCCCTATATTATAGGGAGGGTCTATCACTAGTAAATCTATAGTTTCATCCTTTATTTTCTTTAATCCTTCAAATATATCATAATTTAAAATAGTTGTATACATATTAATTTAACCTCCAAAGAAAATTATAACATTTTTTTTATTTTATGCATAGTTCTTTTTTAGTTTTTTAAAAATTTTCTATCTTTTATGCAACTAATTATATGATCTTTGAATTTTTTCATTTCCTCTAATAAAAAATACATCATATTTTCTAAATCTTCATAACTCACATATGAATTATCTGTAGCTTTACTTCCAGTATGAGCAATTGAATTTCTATTATGAATAACTTTAAACAGTACTCTTTCAAATAATCCCATCTCATCATTAAATTCATAATTGGTTAATTTACAAATATTTAAATATTTTTCAAATTTTAAATTACTTTCTACTCCTAATATAAACTTTTCATAATAATCACTGGTAAAATCTATATTGAATTTTTGCTCTAATTTTAATATTCTTTTTCTTAAATCTGATTCTATTTCTAAATTTGTATTTTTTTGATAACTTTTTAATAATTCTTTTAGATAAATATCATAAAAATTATCTGTAAGTTCTTGTATTGTTTTTTTTTGTAATGTTATATATCTAATATATAAGTTTGAGACTTCTTTTATATATCCTTCCCAATGTGAATAAAGTAATAATACAAAGGATTTTTCTAATGTTTCTTTTAACTCTGTTTCTGTTTTGTTAACTAATATTAAAAAATCAGTTATTTCTTTTTTTCTTAATAAATACGAGTGATCAATATAATCAACTAATTCTATAGGGTTTTTAATGCTCATTTATTAAATCTCCATTCCTATTTTTAATCCTTCCATAAACTGATCTACCACATTTTTCCCTCTTTTACTCGCCTCTTTATACTCTTGGCTCTTCAAAACTTTACTTTTTATTTCTACTAAAGATTTGCTTTTTTTATTTTTATATAGGTAAGCTAATAAAATTATATAAATTAATGGTGAAAATTTATTCCCTTTCTTAAAAGAAGATTCTCCCAATTCATTGTATATATTTTGAAAAATATTATTCATTTTTTCTATTTCTTCATTCACTTCAAAAGGTTTTTCAAGAACTTTTTTTATTGAATTATCAATAAATCTATCTCTAGAATATTTATATTTTGTAGATATTTCTTGAAATTCTTCAATATTCTCTATTGCAAAACGTATTATCAAGCAATAAACTAAGAGTTCCATATCGTAATTTTCTTTTATCTGATTATCACTTAATGAAACCACCTTTTTAAAAGTTTCATTTTTTCTAATTATATTTATCATTTTTTCTGATAAATCTAAATTTGATTTAACAATTAAGAAATTTCTTATTTCTTGTGCTGATAATTTTACTCCTCCTGAGTTTAACCTATTAAATAACTCATACTCACTTTCTGTATTTTCAGAAGTTAATAATACAACATCTAATCTATTCATATAAAAATATTTAAACACTTCATCTGGTTCGATATCTGATAGTTGCATTTCATTTAATTCTCTTATTTTTTCTAAATTTTTTAACTTTAATGGTACTTTAGTATCTTCTCTATCTGAATTTAATACTCCACAAAACCATAAAATACTAGAAATTCTTTGAATCCCATCAACTATATCCCATTTTCCTCCTCTTACTGAGATATAAATTGGTGGTAAAGGAATTCCTAAAAATATAGATTCAATTAATTTACTTGCTTTATTTTCATCCCATCTAAACATTCGTTGATATTTAGGCTCTAAATTAATTAACTCCTCATTATACATACTTTTTAGTTCTCTTATTGACATTGTATAATTTTGTTTTTTTATGCTTTGTTGCTCTCTTTCAACTGCTTCTGAAATACTTTTCATTTTTCTCCTCTCTATCTTAATTTTATTATTTTATAAATTTCCTTCATAAACAAATTTTATTGCTCTTCCTAATAATTCTACATTCTCAAGTTCTCTTCCAGCTATATAAACATCATCATAATCTGTATTTACACTTTTTAATATCATTACTTGAGCTTCTTCCTTTATAAGAACTCTTTTTACAAAAGTTTCTTCTCCAACTTTAACAACATATATCTTATTTGCTATATATTCAGTTTGATGTGGATCTACTATAACGAATGATCCATCTTGAATTAATGGTTCCATTGAATTTCCTGCTACTTCTATCAAATAACAATCTTGACAAAAATTACCCCTTCTAATTAATCTTGTATATAGCGTATCCTCAAAATTAATATATCCATTCCCTGCTGAGGCTTTTGCTTTTACAGGCATTTCAATAAAATCTTCTTCACTTAATGGTTTCAAATTTGATTGCATTACTTTTTTTTGGTTATTTTTTTCCAAAAAAATTAACTTCTCTTGTATATCAATTGGTAAACGTCTAAATTTTTCATACTCTTCTATTGCTATTTTTTCATTATTTGTAAATAAAAACTCATTATATATATTCTGTAAATAGTCTTTACTTGGTCTTTTAGTGTTATTTTCTATTGCTGTTACATATGGTTGAGAAACATTCAAATTTTCAGCTAATCTTGAGGCTGAAAGGCCTTTTTCTTCTCTTTTATTTTTTAAGATTTCTCCTGTTGTTAACATTTCTCCATTCCTCCATGCTTTTTGATTAATTATACTATAAAACGAAAGATATGTTAAAAGAAATTTTAACAAAATGTTAAAATAATTATTGACATAACCAAAAAATAGTTATATCATATAACTGAAACTAAGTTATTAATATTTTTCAATATCTTTTATAACTATTTTTTAGTTATAAAAAGGAGAGAATATGATTATTAAAAATTTAAAAAACGGACTATGGAAATTTGAAGTTAATGGAATTGTATTGATTGGAACTTATAATGAATGTTTAGCAAGACTTGAAGTTTATGCAAGAATGTGGGGGATTTAATGAACGTAATAGCTGAATTAACACTAATTGGATTAATAATACTTACTGTTGAAGTAATAATCATGAGAATTATGTAGGAGGAAATATGTTAGGAGTAGAGCTTTTAGAATTAGAAACAAACTTATTAATTAAAGATTTAAAACCTTTAAAAAAAGATAATGACATTATGTGTGAGTGTGAAGACCATAAAGCAAAATGGATACTCACAGATGATTTTATGAATGGATGGCATATGAACTTGTGTGATGATTGCTTATTAGATATGAGAGAAGATTATAAAGAAGAAGGTACTAGCTATAAAGTGAGTCTTTTGAAATAAAAGGCTCACAACCGTTTAGGTTTTAATTACATGCTTAACTCACTATCCCCCCAGTGAAAAAGCTATCCCCAGCTGTTAAGCATGTAATCAAGACTAAAAAAAACAGGAGGATAAGATGGATAAGAAGATTGAAATTGTTAAAAATGAAAGTTGTGGTGGTGCTTATAGTGAGCTTTCAATTGTGATTAGTGGAATAGATATTGGTGGTCAAGACTTAATGAGTATTATTGGAGTTGCAACAGGTGATTTATCAGTAAAAGATTTAGCAGTAGATGAAGCACAACTTGAAGGAGTTGTAATTAGAAATGCTACCGATGAAGATGTAAAGAAAGCTATTAAAGAAGCTCAAAAACCTTTAAAAGAAGTGATCCCAACTCCAAAAGCAGATGTTAAGAGACATCCAAGCTATAGACTACCAAAACTTAAACATTTTATATGTTGTAATAAAGTTGGAATAACTACAAATGATGAAGTTAAATGTAGAACATGTGGAAAAGAACAGAGTTTTGAAGAGGAAATTATACTAGAAGTTACTTGTCCTGATTGTGGCAAAAAAATTATTGCGGTTACAAATCAGAAAAATATGAAGTTTTTTATGTGCGGAGATTGTAAAACTCAGATTGATGTTGAATATGATTATAAAACTAATAAAATAAAGGATTTAATAAGTATTTAGTCTTTTACAAGTTCTACAAAAATTTATTTGTAGAACTGATTAAAAACTAAAAAGGAGGTCTGAGAATGACTATAAAAGAATTAAGAGAAGTTGCAAAATCGAAAGGCTTAAAAGGGTATAGTAAACTGAAAAAAACTGAATTAGAAGAACTTTTAAAAGAGTCAACAGAACAAGAGAAATTTTTAGAGAATATAAATCCTGAAATTGAAGTAATTCAATACAAAGATGAAAATGACTGGTTAGAAATAAGAAAACTTGGATTAGGGGGTTCTGATGTTGCTGGAGTTCTTGGTGAGAGTAAATACAAATCTGCTGTTGATGTATGGAACGACAAAATAAACGGATCTTCGTTTAGTGGTAATAGATTTACTCACTGGGGAAATAAATTAGAAGCTGTTATAGCAACGGAATTTGATGATAGACATAAAGACCTAAAAGTATTTGAACTAAATAGAACTCTAAAAAAAGGTAAATCACTAGCCAATATTGATAGATTTTTATATGATCCATCACTAAATGAATATGGCATCCTGGAAATAAAAACAACAAATTCATTTAATTACAAAGAATGGAATGAAGAAACAATTCCACAAGAATATTACTGTCAAGTAATGCATTATTTAGCAGTTTCAGGCCTTAAATTTGCATATATTTGCTGTTTGATAGGTGGTAACGACTATAGAGAGTTTCGTATAGAAAGAAATGAAGATGAATGTAACTATGTTTTAAATTATTGTGACGAATGGTGGAAAAAATATATAGAAACAAATTTGGCTCCTCCTGCAGATGGAAGTAAAGCTTATAGCGAATATCAAAAGAAAAAAGCTGATAATTTAAATGATATTGAAATTGAGATAAATATAGATACAACTGAATTTGATGAGTTAAAAGCTGAAATAGAAGAGAAAGGCAAGAAATTAGAACTTATAAAGCAATCTTGGATAGATGAAATGATAAAGTTTGGAGCTAAAAAAGCCAAATTGAAAAATTACAAAATAACAACAATTACTCAAAAGAGAGAAACTTTGGATAAAAAGAAACTTAAGGAATCTGTTCCTAATATAGATGATTTTTTGAAGGTAACAGAATCTAAATTTTATAAAGTTACAAAAGTAGAGTGAAAAAAATAAAAACTATTATACACCAAATATAAATTTAATTGGAGGAATATAAAATGACAACAGAAATTAAAACGGCTAAAAACAAACTTGAAACAGCAGGAAAAACTACACCATCAGAAGAAGGCGAAGTAAGTCCTACAATAATTTTACAAAATATGTTACGAGAAAATGGTAAAAAATTAAAAGCAGTTCTTGGAAATAATGCTAGTTCTTTCATGGTATCACTTGTTAATTTATATAATTCTGATTTGACTGGAGCTACACCTCAATCAGTTTTAGCATCAGCTTTTATAGCTGCAGCATTAAAATTACCAATAGAGAAAAACTTAGGATTTGCATACATAATAAAGTATGGAACACAGGCTCAATTCATCATCGGTTATAAAGGAATGATTCAATTAGCTTTAAGAAGTGGTGGAGTTAAAAAGATAAATGCAATTCCAATTAAAGAAGGTCAGATTTTATCTTTCAATCCTCTTACAGAG
Source organism: Cetobacterium sp. ZWU0022 (assembly GCF_000800875.1). Classification (NCBI taxonomy): domain Bacteria; kingdom Fusobacteriati; phylum Fusobacteriota; class Fusobacteriia; order Fusobacteriales; family Fusobacteriaceae; genus Cetobacterium; species Cetobacterium sp. ZWU0022. The sequence goes on along the minus strand of NZ_JRJZ01000012.1, from coordinate 2,819 downwards.
GAGATTGAATTTGATATGAATTCAAAAGATGGAGAAATAGTAGGATATGCAGCTTACATGGAACTTACAAACGGATTTAATAAAACTATTTATATGTCTAAAGATGATATCGAAAAACACGCCTTAGAATATTCACAAACTTACATAAAGGACCAAACTAGAAAAGAATATGAAAAAAAATCTGTATGGTCAAAAAATTATGATGAAATGGCACTTAAAACAATCTTAAAGAAAATTTTAAAGTTCGCACCATTATCTACCGAAATGCAAATCATGGAAACTGTTGACCAAGCGGCTATAAAGAAAGCCAATATTGATGAAAAAGATGGCTCTTTAATAGTTGAAAATGTTGAGTATGTTGATAATCAAAAAAATAGTACTCCAACTACAAAAGAAGAAATTTTAGATTTATTAGAAAGTGCAAATACAATTAATTTAAATATTAAGAAAAAAGCTAGTGAGTTACACATAGATTTTGACACTATGACTAAAGATGAACTACAACTTTTACAAAAAATCATAGACGAAGAAATTGATAAACAAATGAAATAGTTCCAGGAGAATATTTATGTACAGATTAGTATTTGAAAATGATAGAGCAATATTAGAAGTTAATGAAAATATGAGTGTAGCTGAATTAAAAAAGCTACACTCTAAACTTAGCAAAGGTATAGAGATTAAAAAAGTAGACACTATAAGTGATGAACAAATGAAAATTCTTTGGTGTATATTTAAGGATCTCGGAGAGCTAATAGGATATACAAAAGAAGAGTTAAGAGAAATTCTTCAAAATAAATACTGTTCTGAGAAAAAAATAGAATACTTTTCAATATCTCCAAATAAAAGGAATTGTGCTAGTAAAGATATAGCGACTGATTTTATCAGTTGGATAATCGAGTGGAGTATACATCAAGGATATAACTTGATTTTACATATAGGAAAAGGCCCTAATAAAAGATTAAGAGGTGCTAGAGAGATTTGTCCTGACATACAACGTTATACTATTGCTTGCCTTAGAAATAAAGTATGTGCTGTCTGTGGAAGAGTTGAGGCAGATTTGCATCACTGGGACAATGTTAATTCAATAGGTGGATATGAATTTGATGATGGTCTTAAAACAAGATTTATAAGTCTTTGTAGAGAACATCATAATTTATTCCATGCTATAGGTGAGAAAGAATTCGAAAATAAATATCATTTGCAAGGGGTTTGGTTGAATCCAACAATGGTTATGGAACTCAAAAAGGTTTATTCTGGTCATTTTCGAGCATTTAGAAAAGAAAATTATGAATAAAAAGGGGAATATATACTATGGAAATAAAATGTTTAGTCTATACTGTTGATGAGGTAAGCATAATGTTAAATGTCTCGATATCTACAGCTTATAGAAAAATTAAAGAAATTAATCATATGGCAATTAGAAAAGGGATCCATAAAGAATGTATCTCATCTGGAAAAGTTAGTAAAAAATTATTTCACGAAGTTTATCCAAATTGTGATTGATAAATTTAATTAAAGAGGGTATCATATTATTGTGAAATATCCCTCTTTTTTATTTTAATAAATTAGGAGGAAATTATATGAAAAATTCAAACGGAAGTGGTTCTATTTCTAAATTAAAGGGAAAAAGAAGAAAACCATGGTATGTTAGAGCTACAATAGAGTTTTCTAGTGATGGTAAACAAATTAGAAAATCTATAGGTACATTTGCTACAAAGAGAGAAGCCCAAGAAGCTTTATATAACTATAATAAAAATCCATTATTATATAGTAAGAAAACTTTTAAAAATATTTTGGATTTATGGTGGAGTGCGTACACTAAAAGAGTTACACAAAAAACAACTATAAGTACACACATTTATAGAATGAGAGCTTTTGAATCACTACATGATAGAATCATAGCAGATATAAAATTATTTGAATTGCAAGAGTTATTTGATAGTATGACAACTTCTTGGAGTTTTAAAAATGGATGTAAAAGTGTTCTTAATATGATATTTGATTTTGCTTTAAAAAATGAATTTATTGATTCCAATAGAGTTAGCTTTATTGAGATTGGGAAAAAGGAAAAAGTTATTGAAAGAAGAGTCTTTACAAAAAAAGAAATCGAGACTTTGTGGGAAAATCTCGATTCTAAATACTGCTATATAATTTTAATTCTCATCTATACTGGAATGAGAATAGGTGAACTTCTCAATTTAAAAAATGAAGATATTGATCTACATAACTCATCTCTTACTATAAGAGAAAGTAAAACAGATGCTGGTGTTAGGATTATACCAATTTCTTCAAAGATTTTCAATTTATTTGTTGCCAATATGGTAAAAGATCAAGAGTTCTTTTTAAAAGGGGATACTACTCATCAATTAAGTTATTCTACTTTTAAACCTAGATTCCAGAAGTTACTAAAATCATTAGATATTGAACCTCATACAATTCATGATACTCGACATACTTTTGCAACTTTACTAAATAACGCTAACGCAAATCAAAGTGCTATAACTAAATTAATTGGTCACTCAGACTTTTCTATTACAGAAAATGTCTATACTCATAAAGACACTGAAGAGCTAAGAAAAGCTATTGATTTACTATGTTGATTTTGTCACCAATTTGTCACCAAAATAAAAAAAATCATGATAAAATTGATAAATAATGATAATTATGATAAATGTATAAACTGCAGAAAAGCATTGATTATGCTAAGGTTTCAACAAAATAAGGAGGTCTCTAAATGAAAAGAATAATCTGCCACTACGATATGGACGCCTTTTATAAAATAATGAGGTCTCTAAATGAAAAGAATAATCTGCCACTAC
>NZ_JRJZ01000094.1:0-29555 GCF_000800875.1 Cetobacterium sp. ZWU0022 | reverse complement strand
TTTCAACAAAATAAGGAGGTCTCTAAATGAAAAGAATAATCTGCCACTACGATATGGACGCCTTTTATGCATCCATAGAGATTAGAGATAATCCAAAATATAAAGACAAACCTATTGTTGTTGCTGGTGGTGTCGTAACAACTGCAAGTTATCCTGCACGTAAATTTGGAATACACTCTGCTATGAACACACTTGATGCTAAAAAACTCTGTCCAAAGCTAATTGTCGTACCTGTAAATAAAGATAAATACGCCTACGAATCTCGAATTATCCAAGATCTTGTGTTAAAAATAACCCATAAAGTTGAATTTATCGCCTTCGACGAAGGTTTTATCGATATTACAGATATCATAGATAAATTTTCATCCAAAGAAAATTTTGCCAATCTATTTAGAAAACGTATTTTTGAGATAACAGGCCTTACTTGCTCAATGGGTATCGGATTAAATAAACTCACAGCTAAAATAGCCTCTGATATAAATAAACCCGGAGGGCAACATATCTTTAATACAGAAGATGAGTTTATTGAATTTATTAAAGATAAAAAAGTTCGAAAACTTCCTGGAGTTGGTAAGCAGTTTGAAAAACTTTTAAATAAAGATAATATATTTTTGGTTAAAGATATCTACCCCTTCTCTCTAAAAGAGCTCTGCTCTAAATATGGAACCTCTCGTGGCGAACTTCTCTACACATACAGTCGTGGAATAGATCATAGAGATGTAGAATTCAATAGAGCCATTCATTCTATCGGAAATGAAAATACTTTCCGATTACCTTTAGATTCAGAGGAGGAGATAACTCGAGAGATAGAATCACTTTTCGATTGGTCATATGCTAGACTTATCAAAAAAAATCTCCTAACTAAAACCGTATCCTTAAAAGTGAGATTTAAAAATCGTGAAACAATCTCTCGTTCAAAAACAAGATTTATTCCTACAAATGATAAAGAACTTTTAAAAGGTATGGTTGATGAACTTCTTTTATCCTTAAACCTAACTCGAGATATAAAACTTTTAGGAGTATCTTTTTCAAATTTAGAAAATCCATCAACACGGCAATTAACATTCGAAAAATTATATTAAAATTAAAAGAAGTTTGTCTATTATTAAGTATATTATAGCAATTCAAAATATATTCAAGGAGGCTATTATGAAAAAAATTGTTTTAACTAGTATTTTTTTCAGTTTATTTTTTATTGGATGTTCTAGTTCTCAACCTAAAGAAGAACCTGCAGTTGAAGAGGTTGTAATTGTTGAACCTATAGAAATGGGAAAAGAGGTAATGACTCCACCTATTCTTGACAAATAAACTAATAAACTAATGAAATAAAAAAGGCCACTTTAACACTAGTGACCTTTTTTATTTCTATAAATCTATAAAGCTACTCTCTGAATTCTGTACTTTTAGTCTTTCTAAAACTTTTCTGTGATTTAAATCTTCATTGTTTATATGAACTAGATACCTATCTACTGATTTTAAAATCTCCTCATCTGAAAGTCTCGGAATATCAAAAAGTGCAAAATATGGTAGATAAACCATCTGAACTGCATTTGCTGTTGCTTCTAATGGCCTTAGAAGTTCAGTTATTGTAAAGTTATTATAGCTTCCTCCTGTGTAGGAATATTCTGGTGCTCCAACCGAAAGTGCTACTAAAAACTCCTTTCCTTTCAGTGCATCACCTTTTGGACCATAGGCCCATCCAAACTCTAAAACCCTATCAAAATACTCTCTCAATAAAGCTGGCATACTATACCAATAAAACGGAAATTGAAATACCACTCTTTCAGCTTTTTCAAGAGCTTTTTTTTCAGCTTCAACATCTATCTGACCATCTTCATAAAATTCATCTAAAAATCTTACTTCTATATTTGTTTCTTTAGCTAAACCAGCTAACCAACTTTTATTTACCTTTGAATCATCTATATTTGGGTGAGTCGCAACAACTAATATTCTCATACTACTTCACCTGAATCTTTCCAGAGATTATGTCATTTTTTATCTCTTCAATCAAAGCGATATTTTCTTTTCCAACAATCTCTTTTGTATACTTAAAGTCTGTTGTTCCAACACCATTTTCTTTCAATCCAAATGTATACACCCTTCCCTCAAACTTACCATTCACTGTATCTTCAATTATTTTATAAATAGCATTATTTACATTTTTTAGCATAGAAGTCAAAACTTGCCCTTTTACAATATCGTCCTGATCACAGTCCACTCCTATTCCATATATTTTCTTCTCCTTTACTCCTTCTAAAACTCCAATTCCTGTATTTCCAGAAGCATGATATATAACATCAACTCCTTGATTTGCCAAAGAATAAGCATGTTCCTTTCCTTTTAAAGGATCATTGAAAGGTGCATCTCCTCCCACATATGTTGTCACAACATTTATATTTGGATTTATATATTTAGCCCCCTGCTCATATCCATCCTTAAATCTATTTATAAGAGGAATGTCTAAAGCACCTATAAAACCTATTTTATCTGTCTTACTCATCTTAGCAGATATTGCTCCAACTAAAAATGAACCTTCAGCCTCATCAAAAACAAGTGAAGCTATATTTCTTCCCTCTATTGCTCTCGTGTCTACAATGGCATATTTCGTATTTGGAAACTTTGAACTTATGTCCTCCATAGCATCCTGTGCTGTATAAGATGTTGCGATAATTAAATCAAATCCATTTTGTGAATATTCTTCCAAAAAGAAAGCATCTTCCATCCAACTATTTGGCTCAACATACTTTACCTCAATATCAAAATCCTTTTTAGCTTTCAACAATCCCTCATAAGCTGAATCATTAAATGATTTATCACCCAAACCACCCATAGCTAAAATCAGTCCAACCTTCAAAGGTGCTGCTAAAATACTCACAGATAAAATTAAAAAAATAGCTAAAATATTGATTCTTTTCATTTTAAACCTCCCCATAGATATATTTCTCATTATACACCAACTCAAAAAAAAAGGAAGTATAATCTTTTAACGAATATAGAAATATGAAAATATTTTTTCAGGAGTGATGTGTCATGATTAAAAAAATATCTTTTTTTATAATATTTATATTTTTCTTCAGTGGGTGCAGCTCTCTTAATAGCCGAACAGTAGCGATTGACTCATATTCAACTTTAGAAGCTTACCCCGGAACATACTATCTAGTTACTAATACTCCAGGATTTCAGTTACAACAAAGAGTTTTTGAAAGTAATTTAGAAAGTATGTTAAGAACTAAAGGTTATAGAAGAACCTCTAATCCTAAAGATGCCCTTTACAAAATTATATACAACTACAAAATAAATGGTCCATATACTGAGTTTGACACCTATCCTACAACGATTAGTCCGTATTGGCGTGGAGGATATGGATATAGAAGTAGATATGACGATTTTTTCTATAGTGATATCTGGATTAATTCTATATCCGCTTCATCATACTTTGTAAAAACCTTAGAAGTTTCAACTTATACAAACGAAGGTCGGGCGGTTTGGCAAACGATGGGTAGTATCAAGAGTAATAACAATGACCTAAGAGACAGTTTTCCATATTTAATTTCAGCCATCTCTCAATACGTGAATGTAAACTCTAATAAAGTTGTTTATGTAAGTATTCCAGAAATTAAAAATTAAAATGAAAAAAGCAGAGTTGAAATAAAAACTCTGCCTTTCATTTTTTTACTTTTTTAATACCTTTTCTAAACTTTTATAAACCTCTCTTGTAGCACGTATATCCTCTAAAGCATCATGTGCATTCTCTAAAGAGACACCAAAGTGTTTACACCAAGTTTCTAATTTGTTATTTTCTAATATAGGTAAAACACCTATAACTTGAAGAGATTTTACTAAATTAAGAGTACATACATTTAATTTAAAGTTGATAAAACTTCCCATAAATCTATTCCCTAATCTGTTATAAAAATTATATAGCATTCTGAAGTCAAAAGGATAGTTGTGGCAAATCATAATCAATTTATCATTTTTATCATATCTATCTACATATTTTAAAAATATACTCTCTAACTCCTTCAATGCATCCTCAGGAGATTGTTCTCTTTGTAATTCCTCCAATGTAAATCCAATGGTTTTTAATGCATCCTCTGAAATATCCGCTCCGGCATGAGGTCTACATCTTATATTAAACCATTCTACAACTTCATTATCTATTTCGATAGCACCAGCTATCTGAACAACTGCTGAATTATCTGTAAGTCCTGTAGTTTCAGTATCTAAATACAATAACTTCATAAGTTCCACCCCTTTTTCATTTTAATATTCTACTCTTAGAGTACTATATTAGCTCCAAAACTACAATAAAAATTTAATAAAAAAAGAGGAAACAAGTTCCTCTAAAATTTTTATCTATCTTCGTTTACAATCGCTTCGATTCTATCTACACATCTTCCGCAAGCTGATCCTGCACCTGTCGTATCTAAAACTTCAACTAATGTTGTAGCTCCATTCTCTATTGCTTTTAAAATTGTTCCTAATGTAACTCCTTTGCAGTAGCAAACCATAGTATTTTCAGACATTTTTGACCTCCATAACTCTTTTTCTTAATTATACATTATTAGTGTAGTATAATGCAAGGTTTTTTTGAAAATTGCAAATATATATAAAATAAGTTATACTTTAAAGAAAATATTTAGGAGTTTTAAAATGAACGATATAAATCTTGGATTAAAAATAAAAAAATTCAGAACTGACCAAAAACTAAGTCTAAAAGAGTTAGCTGAAAAGATTGATTCAACTTCTGCTCTTTTAAGTCAAATTGAAAAAGGAACAACGAATCCATCTATAAATACTCTAAAAAATCTTTCAGTTGCATTGGGTATTCCTCTTTATAAATTTTTTCTAGAGGAAAGCTTCAAAAAAGTTCATATCGTAAAAAAAGATGAGAGAAAAATTATCAAGCCATCTAAAAATAGTAAAGTTTCTTATGAAATTCTAAGTCCAGAACCTCAAACTCACATGGAGTTTATGATTTTAAATTTAGAACCTGACTCATCTTCTACAGAGATTGAGATTGGACATACAGGTCAAGAAGTGGCTTTTATATTGAAAGGTGATGTTATTTTAAATATTGATGGAGAATCCTTCTCTCTTTCAGAAGGAGATAGTATTAAAATTGAAAAATTTGTTAAGCACAACTGGGAAAATAGAAGTTCTCAAGAAGCAAAACTTATTTTTGCTGTAACTCTTTAATCTTCCCTCAAAAAAATTAGGAGAGGTTTCCCTCTCCTAATCAATCTATCAAAATTACATAAATATCCCTTTTATTCCATTTGAAATCAGTTTTACTCCTGCAGACATTATAAAAATCTGCATAACTCTCGAAAGTACAAATAAAACTATCTCTCCTAAAACTTTATCTAACCAGTCTGAAATTGTAAATAGAAACTTCATTATTAAAAATGTAACTGCTACAGCTCCTACAGAGATTATAAGTCCAGCTTCTTTATGAATAATCATAACGGTAGAAATTGTTCCTGGACCAACTAACATAGGAAATGTTAATGGCGTTATTGCATATCTTATCGCTTCTTTTTCAGACATTCTATCTCCAGTGCTATCCTTTGAAACTCCTAGTCCTAAAAGATTTCTAAAAGCTACAACAATCAGTATCATACCTCCGGCAACTCTCAACTCATCCATGCCTATTTTATACAGATATTTCATGAAAAAATCCCCGGCAACTATAAATCCAGTTACTATTCCAAATCCTGCAAGTACTATTGCATTATACATCTTTTTTCTTATTTCTGGTTTTTGATCTTTTGTTAATGTCATAAATAAAGGTACGTTTCCAAATGGGTTTAATATACCTATTATTGTAAGAACATACGTTAAGATATCTATGAACAAATCTTTTCCTAACATTCTTCACTCCTATATTTTTTAAAGTTATACACTATATTATAAAAATATTCATTTAAAGTAAAGCGTTTTTTAGAAAATTATTTTTTATTTTTTTAACCTACTTTATTTTCGATACAGACTTATATTTTTGGTTAAATAATTTAATCTCTTCTTTGTTAAACTCTTCATAATTTTCCCAAGTTATATATTGCAGATCAATAGCTGGAGCTGGATATTGATTACACCAAGCTATCGCCTCTTCTGTCAATTCAAATCCATATTTTAAATAGTAAGAACTCACATCTCTTTTTAATATTTGAGTACAGAATTTAGCAAAATTATCTGCTGCTTCCTGCTTATCTGCTGCTCTATTAGCCTGCATCAAAGCATTCATCTTTTGGAAGAAACTATTATCTGCATAGAACAATCTCATTTTAAAGAAGAATCCTAATCTATGCCACACACTCATATCGTGTACTGACATCGGCTCTTCTGAAATTACGCTTATATGCCCTTTACATCTTAAAGTTTTCATATACTCTAATCTTGGTTGCTCTGCAAACCAGTTATTAGTCACTTCTCCAAATAATCCCATTAGATAATCATTTGAATCCAGTTCGTGTCCTAACTCATGCCCTACTGCCCAAGAGTTAGCTAAATCATAGGTGCTTCTTGGAATCATTGGTCCACTCGATCCATTGTATGCTGTATATCCTCCTGCAAAAGATCCTCCTGCATGGAATGTATCTTGTCCTCTTCCACACCAAAGCAATCTCTTGTATGGCATCTGCTGCTTGAAATGACCTGTAACATTATCTAAATAGTGAATAAAGTCTAAATACTCATCAAATATCTCTATATGCTTTGATAAATTTCTAGATTCGAAGTTAGCCTTTAGCCAATCAAAACTTATAGCACCTATATACGTCTTACCTTCAACATAAGCTAAGTTTGAGTTGTGATCTTCTGCTACTTCATTTTTGATATCGACTCTGTCAAAAAGATCCTGTGATTTTGTATAACCATAACGATAAATTAAACTATTCTCTTTATTTAATGAGTAGTATTCTATTTTTTCTTTTCTACTTCCTCTAAATATCATCTGCCCTTGCTCTGCAATATTCAATATATTTATTCCTTTTTTCAGAGTAATTGTTTTATTGCTAGAAGGTTTTCCTACATATGTCATAAGAGCTATTTGAACCTCTCTATTTACAACAAATACATAGTCAGTATTCGGATGAATATAATGATTACTTAACACCATATCACCTGTATTGTTTGAAACTGTCGCTCCAAAATAGTAGCTCGATTCATTTTCAATAGCTTTATAACTTTGAATTTTAACTGGAAGCTCTCCACCATTTTTTAATATCATTGTTGCGATATCTAATTTTACTTTTAAACTTTTGCTCTCTTTTACAAGTTGCTTTAAGTTTTCAACCTTTTCTAATGTAACTGTTTTCTTTAAAACTCTAAATAACTCTTTATCTTCAAAAAGATTATCTACTTTTTCTTCTAAAGAACTATAGATATTAAATCCAATTCGATTGAAAATTATAACTCCAGCATAACATGCTTCAACGTCTATACAGAATCTCTTAGCTAATATCCCCGGGAAAACAAAGTTATTTATTCCTATTACAGGATTGCTTTTCTCGTAATCTTGAACTAATATCCAATCTTGCTCATCTCTCTCTTTATAATAAAGTTTCGCTTTATTAATTTTTCCATTTGCTTCATTTGGATGACTGATATCTGCCCAAAATTCATTTATTACCTTAGGTTCTTCAAATATAAACTCAACTTTTCCTGTTGTTTTTGAATGGAAATATGTTGTTGGATCTCCATCTAACATTTTTTCTACATCGTTTCCTGAGTTATATATTCCACAATGAGATACTGCACTCACCTTTGAGATGTCATACTCTAAGTTTACATCATCCTCTGCATAATAAGATGATTGCTCAATATCTACAACTTTAATATAAGATGATTTCCAACTTTCAGTTCCATCAATGTAACTTATTGTTAACTCTATCTTTTTAGCTAATACTCTTTCAAATTTTAAGCTAACTATATTTCCATCTTTCTCTATAATTTCAAAACTATCAATTTCAATTTTATATCCAAGTGATGACTCATACTGAAGCTTATAATCCACCTTTCCTTCTGGGAAAGATTTATATCCGATATTAATCTCATCAAAAACGATATCAAAATTATAGTTCAATCTATAATTCTTCTTTGTAGTTTTTTCTAAGAATAACTCTTTGGCTTTTTTTACTTTCTCTTTGAATTCAACTGTAAACGTTGCTTTCTCTTCTAATTTTAAAATCTCATCATACGTTACATCTAATCTTAAAGCTTCTAAACTCTCATCTAAGAATAAACTATTTATGCTTGCTTCTAGATTACTGTGAATAAACAGCTCTAGTTCATTTATCAGAGCCCATCCGTTTATTGAATCCTCTATTCTCACACAAACTTCATTAGTTAAATAAGGTTTTCCTTCAACCGTTAACCATTTATCTCCATGAGTTTCAACTATATACTCTCCTAACTCTGTCCAGCTATTTTCAATATTAGTATCTTTTAATAAAACTCTAAACTTTTTTATAAATCCAGATTCGTTATCTCTAAAACTTTTAAGTCTTAATCTATCTATTAGATAATCCTTATCCAATTTAAAGTAGACATCACAATACTCTCCATACTGAGTACAATGGAATTGTGAATTCATATTTCCATCAAACATGTTACTTATTGGATAAGAGTTATTTGGATGAGTTGTTGATCCCTCTATCTTCTCTACAGGCATTCTCAAATCTATATCCTCATCTATACAGAAATCTAATTTATTCAATGTATTTAAAGATATTGAATCAATCTCCTCTACTCCATATAACATGATTTTTAAATTTTTTGCCACAATAGCCTCGAAAGCTAATATATATTCCTCACCAACTGAAGTACAACTAACATCTATTATCTTCTCTGAAGAGTAGTTATCTATATACTTTAATCTAGCCTTTGATATTCTATCAGATGTCTTGAACTTAACTCTATTTAGAATCGTCTCTTCACTTAAAACAACTTCAAACTCTTTAGCAGAAAGTCTATCAACATATAACTGTTTTGCTTTTCCTACTCTTTCTCTATACGAAGTTGTTTTTAATTCTCTTTCTAAAGATTCAATATCTTCTAATGTTACCTTTGGTTTCAAGATTGTTTCTGCTTCATCTAAGAATAGATTAGATATTCTTGCTTCAATTGTATTGTACTTAAATAAATCTAATTCATATACAACTACAAAATGATTATGACCATTTGTTACTCTTACACAGATATCAGATGCTAAAACTGGTTTAAACGAAGCCTCTCTAGTAGTTCCAGATTCTTCCGTCAACTGTTCGAATACTTTCTTCCAGTCCTCTGCTTTATTAGATCTATAAAGAACCTCATAGGCTTTTATTCTTCCATTTCCAGATGAGTTTGTTGTCATTATCAATCTATCCACAAGTTTCACTTCATCTAATTCGATTATAAACTCTCCATAATTTCCAGGAGCATAATTTCTATAATCAGCACTGTGGAAATTAGTATCTGTTCTTCCATCTATCATAAATGCTGGAGTTTTATCTGAGTACTGTCCACAATTTGAAATTGCGTTTAAACTATCTTTTGATAGCCTCACATCTACATCTAGAGTTTCGTAAAACTCTTTTTGATCCACTTGAACTATTGATATTCCCTCTATCTCTGATTCAACTATATCTCCACGAACCATAAGATTAAAGCTATTGCAATAGAAATATTCAAAACTTATTACTGTTTCTCTATCTCTCTTATCTATAGCTATTTTCTTTGCAATCTTGTTATTCCCATAGCTATCTAAGTACGAAACTTCAGCATCATATATATTGGCTGTTGTTTTTATCTTTAGTTGATTCATAACACTCTCTTCATCAACTGTTAAAGTATAATGAATCGGATTCTTTTTATCTAGATATAACTTTTTTGCCAATTCAACTTTTTCTTTATACTCTTGAGTTACTAAAACTCTTTCCTCTAAAGCTAATATCTCTTGGTAAGTCACATCTGATTTTAAAGCTTCAAAAGAATCTCCTTCGAATAAATCATCAATCTGTTTTTCTAGATTACTATGAATAAATAACTCCATCTCATTTATTATTGTCCACTTATCTTCTGAATCAACAACTCTTACACAGATTTCATCTGTTAAATATGGTTGCCCTTTTACTTCTCTCCACACATTTTCATGAGTTTCTACACTATTTTCTCCTAGTTCAATCCACTCTGATCTATTCATCTCTTTTGCAAACAATTTAAATGTTTTTACTAGACCAGAAATAGGCGATCTAAAACTTATCAGTCTAAATCTATCTATTAAATATTCTTTATCTAATTTTAAATATACCTCTTCATACTCCTCATAGTTTGAAGCACGATATTGAGAATCTTTATTTCCATCAAGTAAATTACTCAATGGATATGATGCATGTACATTTGTCGCAGATAGTTCTATTTTATCTGAAGCTATTCTCAAATCGATATCTTCATCTATATAGAAGTCTGCTATATCGTAGTTATTTGTAAAAATATTTTCGATATTTGAAACTCCATAAACTATTAATGAAGCCTCTTTAGTCATAATTTTTCTAAAGCTTACAGTACAAATCTCTCCAAGAGATTCTAAACTACTTTCTACAAGTTTCTCATTTCCAAATACATCTATATATTTTATATGAGCTCTTAAAACTCTTTCACTTGCCGTAAATTGAACTCTATCAAATATTTTCTGTTCATCTATTTTAATCTCAAAATAATTTTGTGGAAGTCTTAAAATATATAGCTCTTTTGCATTTGAAACTCTAGCTATATACGACTCTGTTATTAATTCAGATTGAAGAGTTTCTATATCTTCTAAAGTTGTAATATCTTTTAAAACTGTTTCACTTTCATCTGTAAATAAATTTACTATTCTCTCTTCTATATAGTTATATTTAAATATATCCAACTCATTTATAACAACAAACTTATTTTTTCCATTTGTAACTCTAATACAAATTTCTGATGCTAAAACTGGTTTAAATACAGCCTCTCTATCATTTCCTGATTCCTCTGTTAACTGTTCAAAGGCTTTTTTCCATTCACTATCCTTTTGAGCTTTATATAATATTTCATATGCTCTGATTCTTCCGTTTCCATTTCCATTATTATCAGCTCTAGTTATAAATTTTACTCTATCTACAACATACTCTTTTCCTAACTCCACTACAAAGTCGCCATAATTTCCACTATAAGTCGAACTGTGGAAAGAGGTGTCATTATTTCCATCAATCGCATTAGAAGGAGCGTTATCTGAATATTGTCCACAATGAGATATTGCCGTCATCTCAGCTTTATTTAATCTTACATCAACATCTTTATGCTCATAGAAATTATTTTGGTTAAGTTGAGTTATTTTTATTCCCTCTATTAAATCCTCTGTTATATCTCCATCTAACATAAGATTAAATCTATCACAATAGAAAAGATCAAATGTTAATATTGTTTCTGGTCCTCTATCCTCTATTTCTAAAGCATCTAACTTAATTTCAAATCCATGCTCATCTATATATGTAACTTCACTTCTATATATTTTTCCAGAAGTAGTTACTTTTATTTGATTCATAACATTTTTTCTATCTGTTTCTAATATGAAGTTTAAATCAGGTTTTTTCTCTAAATATAAATCTTTCGCTCTAGAAATAAGAACTTTAAACTCTTCAGTCGTTTGAACCTTAGACTCTAAAGATAAAATTTCATCATAAGTTACTCCATCTTTTAATATCTCACAATCTTTATCCGAGAATAGCTCTTTTATCTCTTTTTCTAAATTACTATGAATAAATAGTTCTAACTCACTTACAAGAGCCCAACCATTAACAGAGTCTTCAATTCTTAAGCAAACCTCATCTGTTAAATATGGTTTTTCATTTTTCACTTCTAACCATTCGTTTGCATATGACCCTACTGTATATTCTCCTAAATCTACCCAAGTATTTTCTATATTCATCTCTTTTGCTAGAACTCTAAACTTATTTATAAGTCCCGATGTGTTACTTCTAAAACTTACCAATCTAAGTCTATCGATTAGATACTCTTTATCTAGCTTAAAGTAAACATCACAATACCCAGTATATTGACTACAATGGAACTGTGAATTCCAATTGCCATCAAACATATTACTTATTGGATAAGAGTTATTTGGATGAGTTGTTGACCCTGTTATCTTCTCATAAGATATTCTTAAATCAACATCTTCATTTATATAAAAATCCGATATAGCATAATTATTAACAGATATGTTTCCTGCATCTGATACTCCATATAGTATTAAAGAAGCATTCGAAGTCATTATCTTATTTATCTCTATTGTATATATATTTCCTAAAGATCTGAAATCTGTTTCTATTAATCTTTCTATTCCATAAGTATCAATATACTTTAAATGTGCTCTTAAAACTCTTTCAGTTGTTAAAAATTGAATTTTATCAAAAACTCTCTCTTTTTCTAACGGTATTGCATAATAATTCTGTGGTAAGCTTTGAATATATAACTCTCTTGCTTTCCCTACTCTCTCTATAAATTCTGAAGTAACTAAATTTTTAGCCTCTAAAGCCGAAATCTCTTCATAAGTTACTCCCTCTCTTAAACTTTCAAAACTTTTATCCGTGAATAAATTATCTATAGCTTTCTCTAAATTACTGTGAATAAATAGTTCTAATTCACTTACAAGAGCCCAACCATTAACAGAATCCTCAATTCTTAAACAAACTTCATCTGTCAAATATGGTGTTTCATTTTTTACTTCTAACCACTCGTTAGCGTATGAGCCTACTGTGTATTCACCTAATTCTGCCCAATCATTTTCCTTGTTCATCTCTTTCAATAATACCTTAAACTTATTTATTAATCCTGACGTATTACTTCTAAAACTTACCAATCTTAGTCTATCAATTAGATACTCTTTATCTAGCTTAAAATACACATCACAATATCCTGTGTATTGACTACAATGGAACTGTGAATTCCAGTTGCCATCAAACATATTGCTTATTGGATAAGAGTTGTTTGGATGAGTTGTTGATCCCGCTATCTTCTCATAAGGTATTCTTAAATCAACATCTTCATCTATATAAAATTCTGACTTATTATAACTATTTGTACTGATATTTTCTACCTTAGATACACCATATACAACTAGTGACGCATTTGATGTCATTAATTTTTTTAGATTTAAAGTGTAAAGAGTTCCCAACTGTTCATATTCACTCTCAATCACTATTTCTGTTCCATAACTATCTATATATCTCAAATCAATTTTAAAAACTCTTTCAAGTGTTGTAAATTGAACTTTATCAAAAATTTGATCTCCAGCTAAAGGAATAGAGAAATAGTTTTGAGGCAATCCAAGTATATATAACTCCTTTGCCTTTGCAACTCTCTCTTTATAAGATACAGTTACAACTTCTGATTCTAAATTCTCAATCTCTTCTAAAGTAACTCCTACTCTTATACTTGTTTCTGTCTCATCAGTAAAAAGATTTCCTATTCTTTTCTCTAAGAAATTATATTTAAAAGCATCTAACTCAGCTATAACCATAAAGTTATTATGACCATTTGTTACTCTTATACAAATTTCTGAAGCTAAGATCGGTTTGAATACAGCTTCTCTTTCTACTCCTGATTCCTCTGTTAGCTGTTCAAAAACCTTTTTCCACTCCTCTGTTTTGCTTGTCTTATATAAAATTTGATAAGCTTTTATTCTTCCATTACCTGATGATCTTGTTCTAAATTGTAATCTATCTAAAAGGTATGTTCCTCCCAACTCTAATACAAAATCTCCATGTGTTCCAGGCTCATAATTTGTATATGTAGCACTGTGGAATGTTGTTGATTCATCACCATCAATCGCACGACTTGGAGCATCACTTGAGTATTGACCACAGTGTGATATAGCTGTCATTACCGTCTTATCTAATCTTACATCTATATCTTTGTCTTCATAAAATTCATTTTGATTTAGTTGAGTAATCTTTATGTTCTGTATATCTTCCTGTGTTATATTATCATGAATTATCAAATCAAACTTATCAGTATAGAAATAATCAAATGATAGTAATAATTTTTCTTCAACTCTTTCAACATTTAAAATTTCAGATATCTTTTCATATCCATACTCATCCCTATATCTCACTTGAGCATTCTGAATATCCCTAGATGTTGTAATTTCCAAAGTATTCATTACATTTTTTATATTTGTTTCTATAGTAAATACTAAACTGTTTGTATCTCTTAAATTACTTTGCAACTGTATCACCACCATTTCTATTTACTAAGCTATTATAGCTTTGATTAAATTTTTGCAATTCCTCTTCAATCAATTCTTTGTAATTTTCAAATGTAATCTCATTTATATCTACCATCGGTTGAATATATGTATTACACTCTCTCAATACCTCTTCTTCAATATCTAACCCTAAAGATATAAAATATTTTGAGATATCCCTCTCTAAGAATTCCGTTATCCATAGACAGATTAAACTCATAACCTTTGAACCGCTTTGCCCTATCTCCTGTCTCTGTAAATTCTTATATATATATGTTACTATTCTATCGTTATTTGCAAATAATAATAATTTTGTAGCTAAATTCTCTAAAGGTGTTGAAGGGATATCTATTATCTCTTGATTTTTTAAAATCATAACCTTTTTAAGAATAGTTTTTACAAAACTATAAACTGCTGGTGTATATATCTCTTTAGATAGATGGATACTAGAAATAACTTCACTAAGTTCCTCTTTTACCAAGTTTTCTATATTGTCTTGGAATAGGAACCCTAAATCTCTATTAAATTCAATATATACCCCTTCTGTCGTCGACTTCAAATCAACTTCTCCAGAAAGGTTCTGCCAGAATAATCTTTTTAAATTAGTTACTCTATAATCTGTTGTATATAATTGATTCTTATCTATTAAAAGTGTTATATAATCAATTGTATGATCTAAATTAGCCATCGCATCAACAAATTGATGTTCATCTAAATTACTCAATATCCAATTGATATTTCCTCTAATTATAAAATTCTTTCCTTCAATAGTAACAACTTCATCTAATCTCTTTCTCTTGAAAAGATCAGTTACATTATAATCCCCTGTCTTATAATGAGTATCAGATTTTTCAACATTGTATAAAGATAATCCCAACTCACTATATTCATCCCTTAAAACAAAAATATCTCCAGACATATTTTTAGAATATATAAAATTCTTTCCAGCTTTTATTTGAATTATATTTTGAAGCGGATTCTCTTGCTCAGCTGAAATTATACACAACCTTACATCTCTATTACTTTCAATTAGATAGTCAGTTTGCTTTCCAACCTTATATGATGTTGAGATTAAATCTAAACTTTTTTCAACTCTTAAAAATTCCTCAAAATTTGTATAATCTTTATCTATTACATCAATTTTAAAATCGAAAATATTCAAGTTATTATCTGTCAGCCAAAGCATTTTAGCTTTCATTCCTAAAATACTATCTGGATAAGACTCTATCAATCTATTTATATCTCTTAATTTTACCCCATCTTTAACACTGCTACAGCTTATATCTGTATAAATTTCTAAAAACAGTTTTTCAAGTTCAGATTTATTTGAACATATCTCAACTTCATTTATTAGTATCCAATTCCCGTAACTTTGATGTACTCTTATGCAGATATCTGAAGCATAAACCTCTGGAAACTCTGCTAATCTCCAACCTTCTGAATTATTTACCTCTGACATATACACACTTTTCCAAACAGGTGCTTCTGTAGCTTCTTTATAAAGAATCTCATACTGATGAATCTCTCCGTTACTTCCGCTTGGATGAGCTGTCTTGAACTCTAATTTTGAAATTATCTCTGGTGATGATAAAGATAGATATACATCCCCATACCCTATGCTTGTACTGTATTGATTTGAATGGAAGTATGTTGATTCATCGTCGTCTAACATCTTATCCGGCGTACAACTACTCCAAGTTGAAACATTAGATTTAGCTGTTATTGTACTTTTAGGTATATATTTGTTTGTTGCAATATCACCTATATTTTCAACACCATACAAAACAATAGTTATCTCTGAACTTACTATTTTCTCTATGTTCAGCGTATAATTTTCCCCATCTTTTATCAATTCAGATTTTATTAATCTTGAAACTCCATTTGAATCTACATATCTTATATCAGCTTCTAAAACCGTTTCAGAAGTTGTGAAATAGATTTTATCTAATGTTCTTTTTTCTGTTAGAGGAACTTCAAACTCCTTCTTTAACGCTCTCTTTAACAGAAGTTTTTTTGCATTAGATATTCTCTCTAAATATGTCTGAGTTTTTAAATCTTTTTCAATATTTTCAACATCAGCTAATGTCACTTCATCTTTTATCTCTGTTTCTAGTTCGTCTGTAAATAGATTTCCTATTCTTTCTTCAATTAGATTATGTTTAAACATATCCATCTCGTGAATCATAACATATTTATTTTTACCATTTGTTACTCTTATACAAATCTCAGAAGCTAAAACAGGTTTAAAGAATGCGTATCTATCATCTCCAACTTCTTCTGTCAACTGCTCAAATACTTTTTGCCACTCTTCATTAGCTGTAGTCTTATATAATACTTCATACGCCCTTATTCTTCCATTTCCAGTACCATTACTATCTGATCTTGTAATCAGGTGAACTCTATCTATCAAGTATTCTTTTCCTAACTCAACTGTAAAATCTCCATAACTCCCACTATATCCAGCACTGTGAAAGTGTGTATCCAATCTATCATCTATAGCACGATCAGGAGAGTTACTTGCATGCTGACCGCAATGAGATGTCGCAATCATTATAGTTTTATCTAATCTTACATCAACATCTTCATCTTCATAAAAATCTTTCTGATTCAAAGGAAGAATATTGATATTCTCAATCTCTTCCTCTAAAAGATTATCATAAATAACCAATTCAAACTCCTTGGCATAAAAATATTCAAAAGTTAATTCCAATGAACCATTTTTATTCTCTACTTCCAATAGTTTACTTTGCTTTAAATGACCATAGTTGTCTTCATAAAATATCTCAGCCTCAGTTATATTCTTTGATGTAACTAATTCAATTTTATTTATTACATTCTTTATATTTGTTTCTATCGAAAAAACTAAACATATATCTTCATTTTTTATATTAGCTCTCATCTCTGCTCCCTTCTATTTTGTATTTAGCTCTTTATATTCCTCGTATGCCACAGCAAATTTCCAAATCTCAGCCTCTGATATTTTTAATACCACTTTTAATGATTGAGCAAATATCTCATCAAAACTTAAATGTATCTCTTTCATATCATCAAAATTTTCTATTGTATAATCAATTATTTCAATCTCTTCTCCAAAGACATTTTTAGTATATAGTTGATACTCAAAAATATTTTCAACGTTTTCTGTAAAGTTTAGTATTAACTTTGAGATTGCCATATTTGGATTTGTTTCTACCATCTCTTCTAAATATGTTGTATCATTTATAAATAAACTTTTAGCGATATTAATTTTTAATCTATATTCATTCGAAGAAACAATCATTTTTTCTAAATCTAAAATATAATCTAGTGTTACAAAATCAGAGAGTTTAGTACATGTTGAATCTAGGAATAGATTATCTATTGCTATCTTTACCTTACTTTTTTTATAAGCCTTAAGAGTTTCTAACACACTCTCTTTTGCTAAGTTATTATATACTCTATAGATAAAGTCTTTTATTAAGTATCCGGCTTTTGATTTTAAAATACCATCATCCTCTTTAAACTCTATATAATTTCCAGATAACAAATCTTTTACAAAAATATTAGCTCTCGTCAAAGATTTAAATTTATAAATTAGCTCCTCTTTATTTAAAGAGATAAAATAATCTGTATAACTACCATTTTGTTTTACTTCAACTTCAGATATATTTTCTAAAACTTTAAACTCTTCATTCGAATCATTTTCAACAACATAAGAGCTCATACTAAACGAATTTGCTTTTGGTTTATAAAGCCTTTCTAATCCTGAAACTTGCATCTTCGCATTTACTGCGTGAATCTTCGGGAAACTTACCGTTACCTCTTCATCATCTATTGTAAAATCACAATTCTTTCTTAGAATATCACCAGTTGGATTCTCATATACTAAATCTACTCTATACGGCTGCTCTAAAGTTACAAATTTTATCTGATTAAATATTCTTTCTGAAGAAAATTCAAATTTTATCTTCTCTGTAAAACTATTTTGAATAAATAGACTTTTTGCAAGTTTTACTTTATCTATATATTTCCCATCTACTTTTACTCTAGACTCAACATCTAAAATCTGTTCAAAAGTAACAGTTTCTTTTAGTTCTTTGTAAGTTGAATCCTTAAATAAACCTTCAACCTCTTCTCCGATACTATTGTATTGATAAACTTCAATACCATTTATATAACTTTTTCCAGACTCACTTTTTAATTTTATCTCTGTTGTAAAATATCTATTTGGAAGCTTTAAAGAGTTATTTTCTATTTTTCCAATCTCAATATATTCTTGTACTTCTGCTACCTCGTCCCAAGATAAACGAGTACTTCTTCCTATATCTTTTATAAATACTTTTACCTCTTCATCTGTTAAAAGTCTAATCTCATCTATCAAATACTCTTTCTTCATAATTAAAGTATCATCTGGATATTTTTCCGAGAAGAATGATGTGCTTAAATCTATCTTATTATCCATCTCCTCTTTTAAAGAGAAGCTTTCTATTGGAAACGTTTCAAAACTTACAAGCTCAGCATCAGTTGTTCCATAAACTAAAAGTTCAATATCATCTGTATGAACTCTTAATTTACCTGCAAACTCTTCAACTCCAATAGTTATAACACCATCTATCTTGTTTTCAATGTACCAATATAATCTTTTTACTCTCTTTACACCTAAAGAATCTGTGTATTTCAAAGTACTTTTTATCATATCTCGCGAGGCTTTGAAACTAACTCTCTTAACCACTGCTTCATCTTTTAAAGGTATTTTTATTATCTTTGGTGATAATGAATATTTTTCTATATATAGATCACTCGCAAGTTCTAATAATCTCATATAATCTTCAGTATAAATAACTCTCTCTTGTAAGTCTACTATCATCTCTTGAGTTACATCTGAAGCTAATTCATCTCTATCCTCGCCTGTAAACAATCCATAAATTTCATCTTTTAGCGAAGAATATTTATATACTCCAATTTCTGATATATATATACTATTGGCTCCACTTTCTTTAACTCTTATGCAAAGCTCTTTTGCTAAAATAGTATTAAAAGTCACACTTTTCTTCAAAACTTCATCATTTATAGAAGAATGAATCTCTTTCCAAGAGTCTGCCGAAAAACTTTTGTAGAGAATAGTGTATGATTTTATCTTTCCATCATTATCACTATTTGTTGTAAATTCTATCTCGTTGATTAAAGAGGTTTCTCCTAAATCAACTACAAAATCACCACTCTGAGATTCCGAATAACTTTGACTTAAAAAATATGTGTTTAAATTTCCATCTAACGCTTTATCACAAGTATTATCTCCTACTGAAGAACAATTACTTGTAGCAATCATTTTAGTTTTATCCATAGCTCTTTCTAACATATGTTCATTAGGTGCATCTGCTCCTGCTACAAATGGTAATTGATCTATCTCTCTAACTTTTATATCATCTATATTCTCGTAAGATATCTCTTCTCCAAAGATTGTCAATTCACAACTATCTCCATAGAACAAATCAAATTTTAAAATATTTTTTCCATCTAATATCTCTATATTTTTTAGTTCATTTACTATTGTATTTCCAAAAGAGTCTTCTGTTTTTAATGTAGCATTTACAACTCTTCCATCTGTTTGTAATTCAATCTCTTTCGCTACTTTAAATCTAGAAAAGTCAAATTTATATATTAACTCTTGATACATACTCCCTCCGTTGTCTTTATTTTTATAGTAAAATAGAGTGAACAATCGTTCACTCTATTTTTTTAAGTTTATTATCTTCTAGCAAGTCTATTTAAGTAGTTTAATCTTAAAGAGTTCGCTTTGAACTTTTCAAATATCACTGACGTTAATAGGTGATCTGCTTGGTATAAAGATGGGTAAGCTGATGTAGCTTCCGAACTATGCATATCGATTCCATAGTCATCCATTGCGATATCCCATGAAATTATTCCTGCTAAGTTGTTATCTATTACCCATTGAGATTTTACTTCTACTGATCTCTCATCTTCGTATGTATAGAAGATTCCTGCCGTTTCATTGTATAAGTATGGAGCTTGAGCTGCCTCATCATAGTAGTATTTAAAGTCTGTTCCTTTTAATACTGTTCCTGCATGTGGATTAGCTGGTCCGTTCATATCTAGTGTTCTAACTGATACACTTTCACCTTTTATTAATTTATTTAAATGGTTTAGAGGTAATACTCCTGCTCCTCTTCCTCCATCCATTGTTCCTGGAGCTGAACATCCTTTTGTTTCGCTTGCCGTTGGATCAATATTCGTTCTTGCGTATAGTCCTGGTGTACTTGCATTTACCCATCCTGAAGCTGGTTTAAAGATTCCTGACCAACCTCTTGAGTAGAATGGTGAACCTACAGTAATTTTTGTTACAGGTACTCCGTAAGTTGTTGTTACAAATTGAATTAAATCATTTATTGACATTGCATTTTCATTAGGATTTGTTTCTGCTAATGGCTCACTTGGATTTTGGAATAAGTATGATTGGTGGTTTGTAATTGGATCAAACGCTCCATGTACATCATAAGTCATGTAACTGATGAAGTCACAAGTTGGATGCCATACTCCAATTCCACTCTTTAGTATGTGAGTTTTTCCTGAAACAATAGCACATGATAAGAAGTAGTATTTTCCATCCTCTTCTCCTGCTTTGTCTAATGCTTTTCTTAAAGCTTGCATTAAGTTTGTGAATAGGTACTCTTCGTCATCTTGAGCTCTTGGAGTTCCTAAGTCGTTTTTATTATCAACTAAATCTGCATCTCTTCTTGAACAAGGGAATTCCCAGTCAATATCTATTCCAACCATATTGAACTCTCTTATAAAGTCAATACATCTTTGTACGAAGTGATCGATTTTTCCTGGTTGAGCTGCATCTCTGAAGAATGCAGATCTTGACCATCCACCTAGTGAAGCGATTGGCTTAACATATGGATATTTTTTAGACATTTCGTTGTACTCAGTCATAAATGCATTTGTTCCTCCGTAAGCTGAGAACGCTGCACCTGGATCGAAGATATTTGGTGATACGTTTAAGCTAGTTCCATTTGGAGCATCTGCTGCTGACTTTGTTAAGTGAGATATATCATCTTTATCTGTGAAGAAGTTTCCTGTATAATCAGGGATTACATCTACGAATGCATATTGCATATGAGATATCTTGTTCCATGGAGAAATCTTTGGAGTATATTTTCTTCCTCCCCATTTCCCCCACTCTGGAGTATAAGTTATGTGCATTTTTTCCATTGGAGTTCCTAATCCTTCTACGTTAGAAACATTCATTGGTTCTAAATGAGCGTTAGGTGCTGTTCCTGCTGAATCCATTTGGTGATTTCCTGGGCAATTAATAGCTGCCTCTTCTGAGTCAGATAATTTTGTCCAAGGTGACCATCCCTCTACTAAAGGTTTATCTCCTTTTGAAGCCCATCCTGTATGTCTGAAATGTAATCCATTATAATAAACTATTTTATTAGTTGCTGATCCATATTCAATTTCAGGGTTCCACTCTGGGTAGTTACAATATTTAACTCCTCCATCAGGCGTTGCAATTTCTATTGTTCCAGTTGTACTCTTGTAGTAAACTGTTACTTTATCGTTAGTTTTTTCGTCTCTTGTATAAGTTACTTTATAAACAAACTTTAAATCTTTGTTTGAAGGGAACTTAGAAGCTGACACAACGTTCTTAGCCGATCCTTTATTTGCAGCTGTATAGTTTGTATCTAAGATTTCAGATAATTGTCCATCTAAATAAACAGCTAATCTGCTATCGATAACTCCCCAAGTATTATTTAAAGTTATTTCATAATTTCCGTTTGAATTTACAGTATGTGCCCATAAGTTAGAGTATGGTAATGTTGCTGGGAACTCCCCATCTACTGGTGGTGGAATTACCTCTTCATCTTCTATTACCACAGTATTAGACATAATTTGCTTATACTTATCTGACCAGTAGTATTTCGCTAAGAAGTAGTAGCTTCCAGCTTCTGTTGATGTAAAGTTTGCTGCCGCTGAAGCTGAGTTTGTAGTTACTTTTTCTACTCTTGTATTATTTTTGTATAGCTCATACTCTACTGATGTTATTAAATAGTCATTTTCAGAAGTTAATAACTCTCCTACTAATTTTTTATTTAAATTTTGTAAAATTGCCTTTATTACAACTGGCTCTAATTCAGGATCTACTGGTGGTACCACTTCATCGTGATCACACTCTCCTAAAAGTCTTAAAATCTTTTGTACTAAAAGTTTGAAAGATAAGTACTCTTCTAATTTTGTAACTCTGCTTAAATTTAAAACAAAATCATTCATTTGTTCAATTAAAGGAGCTAACTCTTCGCACTCTATTCCATTATGATTTTCAGCATATTTGCTATTTATGTAATTAACCTTCTCTATTGTGTTATTATATATTTTTTGAAACTCTTGCTCTCTATCTACAATAGGAAATAAATCATTATTCGTTCTTTTCATTTGTAACTTTATCCTCCATTAGTAAATTTTTTTATTTAAACATTCTATAAGACTTTTCAAGTTTTCCTTGATAAGTTGATGTTTCTTTATTAAAATCTGTATGTTTTTCTAAAAATGTTGACAATCTTGAAATCTCTTTAGATAGTTTTATCAAATCATTTTCAAGTTCTTGAAATCTTCTTAAAAGATTTTCTGTTTTTGTAAAATCTGTATTTCTTTCTTCTAATTTAGAAAGTGTAATCTCAACTGATATTAATTTTGAAGATAATTCTGAAAAGCTTTCTCTAAATGCATTATTAAAATTTTCGTTTCTTTTCAGAGCTTCAACATATTCTGTTTTTATTTGTAAATATTTTTCTTGATAATATTCACATTTTTCTTCATATTCCTTATTTATAGCAATTAGATTAGCAATCTCTTTCTTTAGCTCTTTATTTTTTCTATTAAAGAACATACTATCTCCTTCCATTATAAAAATATCTTAACTACAATATTTTACTTATCATCATCTAACATAATAGTTTTTAGATATAATTTAATTATACTTTGAATTATATTTTCATATTTTTTCTCTGTTTTTATCAAACGTATTTAAACTTTTATGAAAACATAATACAGTTTTTATCAAAAATAATCAACTATAATTTTAAAAAATTTTTTTTATAGCTATGAAATCCCTTTAATTAAGTGCACTTATACTTAGATTTTTAGCTAGTTTAATTTATTTTAAATTTTTTTTGATTTGAAATTTCATTCTACTTATGCTAATATAGATTAACTTATCATTAAACTTAAATATTTTTGAAATATTTTTTCTTTTTTTACAAGTTTTAAGAAATTAAAAATTTAAAAATAAAATTAATAAAACAATTATGAATTAAAACTATTCTACGGATTAAAAATAGGAGGTTTTTTATTTTGAACTCAAATAACGAACTAGATTTTCAAGTTAGTGACTTAAAAACTAAAATTTCATCTCTGTTTGATAAATTTAAAACTCTTCAAACAAGCATGAACGTAATTATGGATATTGTATCTTCAAATCCTGAATACAATATAACAAAAAATAAGTTAGAAGCTTTAGTCGGATTAGCTAATAATTTAAATAGTACTAATAGCATTAATGAATTTTATGAAATAAAAGCTTTAGCTTATGATGTTGAAAAAATGATTTTCGATTTAGAGCATATCATCGAAGGAGGAGAACCTGAAGTTCCTGAAATAGTTGTTCCTGAAATTAATACGGCACTATTAGAGGATACAGGAATCACTCTTGTTGGAACTCTTAAAGATATCATAGATCCAGAAATAAGATTAAATAACATTGAATATAAATTATATAAAGAAGTTGGAACATCAACTGTTGAAGTAGCTCATATCGCTCTTCCTGAATCTTTATTCTCTGTTGATTTCAA
This sequence comes from Cetobacterium sp. ZWU0022, assembly GCF_000800875.1. Lineage (NCBI taxonomy): Bacteria > Fusobacteriati > Fusobacteriota > Fusobacteriia > Fusobacteriales > Fusobacteriaceae > Cetobacterium > Cetobacterium sp. ZWU0022. The sequence continues at coordinate 5,456 of NZ_JRJZ01000094.1, read as the reverse complement.
ATTCAGAGATACTGGAAGCTTCTACTTTATAGCTACTTATTACTACGATGGTGCTAATGAAGTTATTCAAAGTAAAACTATAAAATCAAACACAGTAACTATTCAATTAGTTGATAAGGAAGTGCCTACTATCTGTTGTGCAGCTTTAACAAACTTTGGTAACACACCTAAAGGATTATTAACTAAAATTGTTGATATGGATTCTGCTATAACTGAAGTTACATACACTTTAAAAAATACAAGTAATGTAACTGTTGAAACAGTTGTTAAAGACAATCCATTTGAGCATATTCAATTTGCTGATGTTACTGAAGGAAACTATTTCTTTAATTGTAACTGCAAATATGATATCGGATCAAAAACTGGAACAATTTTATTAAACTCTAATATCATTAATATAAAAGGAGAGATTGTTGATCCTAATCCTAACCCTGATCCAGAGCCAAACCCTAATCCTACACCAACAACAAAATGGCCAAGAGCAATCTTCGCTCCATTCGTTGATGCTGCTAGAGATGATGTAAATTTTAAATTTGCCTTAGCTGACAAATCTAAAATAACTGGTGTTCAATTCTATAACCTAGGATTTATAACTGCTGATTCTAACAAAAATCCAGCTTGGGCAGGAAACTTAAACCTACCTGGAAACAAAGGAACTAATGCTGGACTTATGCAAGATATAGAAAGATTAAGATCAATGGGTGGAGATGTTTGTATATCATTTGGTGGACTTAACGGACCATATTTAAATGAAGTTATAACTGATATCCAAGACTTAAAAAATAAATATAAATCTATTATTGATAATTGGAACTTAAGCAGAGTTGACTTTGATATGGAGCACAATAGTACTTCTGGAAATACAACTTGTGATGCTAACAAAAGAAATCACCAAGCTATAAAACTTTTACAAGATGAACTAAATGCTGAAGGAAAGTATGTTGGAATTTGGTTTACACTTCCAGTTATGCCTTATGGATTAAATCAAAACGAATTACTTCTTTTAGATGACGCTATTAAAGCTGGAGTTGAAATTGAAGGAGTTAATATCATGGCTATGTGTTATGGATCAGCTTATGCTGGTAATATGGCTGAGCAATCTATATCTGCTATGACAAACCTACAATCACAATTAAAAACACTTTATAGCAATAATGGAATTATAAAAACTGATGATGAACTTTGGGCTATGGTTGGTATCTGTCCAGAGATAGGAATCAACGATACTGGTGCATTCAATACATTCTACTTAGAAGATGTTACTCCAGTTCTTGAATTCTGTAAAACAAAAAATGTTGGTATGATCACATTCTGGTCTGCTAATAGAGATAAAGCTAATAACGGTTCTGAAGTTAATGGTCCTGATTCTACTGGATTAGCACAAGAAGAGTTAGCATTCTCTAAAGCTTTCCAAGTTTATAATAACATTAACCCTAACGCGGCTAATCTTGTTCCTTCACAAGATTGTGGAATATACAACGGTGTTCCTGTTTGGCATCAATCAATGACATATCCAAACGGAAATACAAAAGTTTACTACGAAGGAAAATACTATGTTAACGGATGGTATGTTTCTGCATGGGATAACCCACCTACATCAAATGAAGCATGGTCAGAAACTGCACTATAATTTTTAAACAAGGAGTGTGTAATGAATACTTTAGAAATACAAAGCATTAAATCGCATTTTTCAAACGTTTTAAGTCACTACAACAATCTAAAGAAAAAGTTTGTTGATTCTTCTAATGAACTTGAAGCTTTAAATATACAATTAATTGAATTAAAAAATAAAATGAACAGCTTAACTATGGAGTCTTCTATCATTTACTTCTTCGAAGTTAAAGAGCTTCTTGCTGCTGTTGAAAAAACAATCTTCGATTTAGATATCGAAGTGGAAAATCCTGAGCCTCCTGTAGATCCTGAAATTCCTGAAATTACACTTCCAACAATTGGAAGTGTTGAATTAACTACAGCTGACAAAAAAGCTACTGTTATTTCTAAATTAGTATCAGATCCTCAAAATAGAATAACTCAAGTTACATATATCTTAAAAACTTCAGTTAGAAATACTATTGAACAAAGAACTACTACTACACCTACTACGGCTGTTACATTCAACAGCATTTTAACAGCTGGAGATTACGTTGTAGAAGCTATCTATTCATATACTGGTACTAACTCATTAGAGCAAATAACAAAATACTCTAATATAGCTACTATCGAAGAGGAAGTAATTCCTCCTCCAACTACTGACAATATAGCTACATTAAAATTAACATCAAGTCAATCTTGGGGAACTGGATTCAGTGCTAATCTAGAATTAATTTCACACACTAGCGAAAACTTCGGTGGAAATTGGGAATTAAGTTTTGATTCACCTGCATCTGGACTTTCACAATGGCAAATAAACGCTTCTAAAGTTGGAAACAGAATAGTTATTACTTCTGGTGCTGACTGGTCTGGTGCTGCACACTTCAACCTTGGACCAAATGGAAGTTTTACAATAGAAGGTATTAATGGAAACGGTGCTGACTTCGATAATAATATAGCTGCTAACGCTACTTTAAACGGTCAACCTGTAACTCTTATGATTAACGGAGAAATCATCGGTGGTGGAACTGTTGATCCTGAGCCTCCTGTAGACCCTGAAACACCTACAGCTTCTTTCCCTGATAGATTACCTATAACAGGAGCTATTGAAGTAGGAACTATCTACTTAAATGGCGAAGAAACTACTCTTTTAGGAACTGTATCAGTACCTCATACAAATATTCATTCTGAGTATGCTGTTTATGTAAATGGATTCAAATCATCTTTAAATCCTGTTGAATTGACAAGAAGATCTTCTATGTTAAATGTTAATATTGCTGTTTCAACACTTCCTTTATTAACAGGTAGCAATGATATTCAACTTGTTTTTGCTGGAGTAGGAGAAACTGAAGTAACATACTACATTACAAATACAGTAAGTATTAAAAAAGAATCTACTGGAACTGGTAAAAAATCACTTATCGGATATTGGTCATCTTGGGGAGGAAACTCTAATATAACTTCTTATATCGACTTAGAAGATGTTCCTTCTGAATACGATACAATAGTTGTATCGTTCATCGAGCACTCTAATGACTACTTAACTCCTCAATTCAATCCTGAATTAAGTGGAAAAGTAACTAGTGCAGAGTTCAAGCAAAAAGTTGCTAGAATGAAAGCAAAAGGTCATAATGTTATAATTGCTGTTGGAGGACAAAATGGAGTGTTCCATCTAGAATCTAATAGCGATAAAGAGATCTTCAAAAATGGTGTTATACAAATAATCGAAGAATATGGATTCAACGGATTTGACGTTGACTTAGAAGGTCAAAGTGCTAAAAACGGAACTGGATATGTTGTTGAAGCTATCCAAGAGATTGTTGAGCATTTTAGAGCTAAGGATCCTAACTTCGTATATTCAATGGCTCCTGAGGTAGCTTATTTAATAGATGATGGATTTGGAACTTTATACATCGATTTAATCAAGAAAACAAAACATCTAATAACTACTATTCATCCACAATACTATAACGCTCCTGGTACTGGAATTTATCCATTCAATGGAAGCGGAACACCTGTAATGTGTAATACTCCAGAAACATTCATTCCTGAGTTTACAGAAGCTCTTATCAAAGGACATGATGGTCCTGCTTGGGGAGGAGAATGGGCGACTTTATTCCCTATTGGACCTATCCCTGAAGAGATGTTAGCTATCGGAGTTCCCGCTGGAGTAGGTGCTGCTGGTACTGGTGCAACTGCTAACATGAATGAATTCGTTAACGCTTGGAGAGAAGTTCAAAGAAGAGGATACGAAAATGTTAAAGGATTTATGACATGGAGTATTGACTGGGATGAATACCACAACTGGCAATTTAAAAATGCCGTAGCTCCTCTTATTAAATAGTGATTCATATGAAAAAATTGAGAATTTTATCTATTGACGGTGGAGGAGTAAAAGGAATTGTTCCTGCAATAATTTGTGAATATTTAGAAAATGAAATTTCTAAAAAAGTTAACCGTAAGGTCTTTCTTCACGAATACTTTGATCTAATTGTTGGAACAAGTACTGGAGGAATTCTAGGTGCTCTTTACACCTCTCCTAATTATCATACTGCACAAGAAATTGTACAGCTTTATAAAAATTGTGGAGATAAGATTTTTAATAAAAATATAATTAGAAGGGTTTCATCTTTTGGTGGAATCCTTCGTCCTAAATACTCCACAAAAGCCTTAGAAGAGCTATCTGAGTCTCTTTTCGGGGATATAAACTTAAGTGACACTATAAAACCCTTCATGACAACTTCTTATGATCTTATTAGAGCTAAGGAGATTTTTTTTGATAGTTTAAACGCTAAAAGAAAACCTTTAAAAAACTTTAAATTAAAAGATGTTGTTATAGCTACCTCTTCAGCTCCAGTTTATTTCAATGCAAAAAGACTTATATCTTTGAACAATGATATATACAACTGTATAGATGGAGGAATCTTTGCAAACAATCCAGCTCTTATAGCATATGCAGAGGCTAGAAATATCGATTTTAAAAAGCATCTTAAGGATAATAAACCATCATTTCCTGGGTCTGATGATATGATTTTAATATCACTTGGTACAGGTCATAAAGAGGGATATAAAAATTATGAACATCTAAAGACTAAAGGTGGAGCAAAGTGGGTTATGCCTATAAGGGGTTCCGTCAGGAAAACGCGGTTTTACAACGTTAAGAAAATTAAAAAATTAATCGAACCTAATAAAATCAATATCTTATACCGTTCTGCTCCCGAAAACGCGGAATAACAACGCTAAGAACTGATTTTTAAGGATTTTTTGATTTTTTTTAAAATTTAACAACGTTAAGGATTAAAAAACAAGCCTATTGAGACACTGAAAACCCTTATTTTTCAATGGGTCATAGAATATCTCAATAGAGTACAATCTATTGAAACATTTTGATTTTTGAGACAATCTTTAAAAATTCTAGTTTTTTAAGAACAAAAAAGCTTATAACCTTAATAAAATCAAAGACTTATATAGTGTTTCAAAATTCCTTAGCGTTGTTATTCCGCGTTTTCCTGATGGTACCCCTATAATAGATATTCTATTTGCAGCTCAATCAAACACTGATGATTTTATTTTAAGAAAGATATTTGATTCTTCTAAAAATAAATGGAATTATTATAGAATAAATCCAAGATTATATAAAGGATCTTTAGAGTTAGATAATAAATCAGAAGGTAATATAGAAAAGCTTTGTGATGATGCTCATGAGTTTATAAAAAGAAATAAAGATAAGTTGGATGACATTATTCTTCAACTGATTTTAAATGATTAAAAGCTACTGGAAAGTGGCTTTTTTAATTTTATTAAAATTTGTAACTACTCAGCTAGTAACTAATAAAGTTTAATAGGAAAGATACTTTTTTCAAATT